>NZ_JANSHV010000185.1:0-26669 GCF_047461775.1 Synechococcus sp. R6-5 | reverse complement strand
CTTATTATTGACTAGAGTCATGCTCTGCAAGATCTGAATCTACTGGATGGCCAGGAGCTCCACTTCAAAATCCAAGGTGGCGTTGGGGGGGATCACCCCGCCTGCCCCGCGGCTGCCATAGGCCAACTCCGGCGGAATGCGCAAGTACCGCTTGCCCCCCACTCGCATGGTGGCCAGCCCTTCCTCCCAGCCACGGATCACCTGCCCTACTCCGTAGGTGAAGACAAAAGGCTGATTGCGCCTGTAGGAGCTATCGAAGATGGTGCCATCCTGTAGTTTGCCCACGTAGTTCACCACCACCGTTTGCCCCGGCTGAGGGGAAGGCCCACTGCCTTGAGTGATGTCGTAGTATTGCAATCCCGACTCGGTGGTGATGAAGTCCTTGGCTGGGGATTGCACGCTCACCACCGGATTGTCTTTGGCCCGCGACAGAGCCACGGCCGGCTGGCCGCCCCACACCCCGAGCCACAGCAAACACAGCACCAGCAGCAGCACCCGTTTCATCGTTGGCATCCCCCCGCCGCCGACTTTTGGCTTTCCTTTAACAATCTTAGGGGATCCCGTCAGCCTTTCAGTTCGGCAAATTCGATAATCTGACCCTGGTGATCCCGCACCCAAAAGACGAAGGGCTTCTCGGAGCGAATGCTGTTGCGGATCCCTTGTTTGTTGATTCGCTTCAGAAGGGCCTTAAGGGACTCCCGCTCATAGCTGACATGGCGATAGCGAACGCCGCTGCTGCGGCCCGCTGCCGGTACAGTCCCGTAAGCAGAAGCAGATGAGGAGCTAGGCCTAGAGGCGTTGCCGTAGGAACCGGACCCCGCATAGGGATCTGTAGAGCCAGGGATCACGTGCAATTGAACATTGTCGGAGAGTTGGTACCAAAGTCCGGGGGTATCCAATTGGGTGGGCCCAGAGGTGGGACGGGCTTTGGCATCGAAGCGGGGACTGAGGCCAATATCCCCTGGAAAGTAAGCGGATCCTAGGCTGTAGCCGACCATGCTTTGCTCGTAGCCGTAGTAGTACTGCAGGGGCAGCTCCGCTTCCGGCAGTTTCAACACCTTCTCGTAAAACCCTCTGGCCTGCTCCAAGTCCGGCACGATGATGGTGTGGACGCGGGGAGCGCCGCTTAAGAATGTCCACATGGCCCCCCCATAGGCCGATAGCAGCAAAAACATCAGCCCCTTCGTGGAGAGCAAAACCTCCAGGGGGATTAGGGGCAGCATCAGTCCAGGTGGGATGACCATCGGCACTTGTCCCTTCGCGGGTGGCTCTATGTCCAGTATAGGATCCGGGGAGAATCCTGGCCTTGGCCCACGCTCGATGAAGCTTGCTCTGTTTGCCCCCAGCCCGCGCGCCCGCCGGTTGGCCAACTCTCTGATCCCGCTCTTGGGCAAGGAGGTGAGCTGCTGGAGCAAAGCTGACCCGCAGGGGCTGCCCTCCCCCTGGCAGGCTTACGGGGATCCCAAGGATCCCACAGCGCCAGGCTCTCTAGCAGAAGCCGTTGCCCAAACCTGGCCCCAGGTGCAGGGCTGTCTCTTCATCTTGGCCGCAGGGTCGGTGGTGCGGCTCATTGCCCCCCTCTTGCAGGACAAGCAGCGGGATCCAGCGGTGGTGGTGGTGGACGAAGCCGGTCGCTGGGCTATTAGCCTGTGCGGGGGACATGTGGGGGGGGCCGATGCCCTGGCGCGGCAGGTGGCCGCTACCTTGGGAGCCCAGCCGGTTCTCACCTCTGCTTCCGAGGGGCTGGGGATCCCGCCTTTGGATTTGCTGGGGGATCCCTACGGCTGGCGGCGGGGCGCTGGAGATTGGAACGGGGTGGCAGCCGCCTTGACGCGGGGAGAGCCGGTGGCCGTTCACCAGACCTGCGGCACGCGGCTTTGGCGACAAGCTTGGCCGGCAGATCATCCCCTAGTGGCCTCCTCTCCTCCCCATCCCGTTGCCCAGATCTGGATTGGGGAATACCTCTCCCCTCCCACGGGGATCCCGACAGTGCACTGGCATCCGCGGGTGCTCTGGGTGGGGGTGGGCTGCGAGCGGGGCACTACCCGCGTTTGGCTAGAGGGATCTCTGCGCCGCCTGCTGCAGGCCCAGGGGCTGGCGTTCGAGGCCATTGCCGGCCTGGCCACCCTAGAGCTCAAGCGAGACGAGCCGGGTCTTTTGGAGCTGGCTCAGGCCCACGGCTGGCCCATTGAGTTTTTCCCGGCAGAGGCTTTGGCCGGGATCCCGGTGCCCCACCCTTCGGAGGCGGTGCGGCAGGCGGTGGGCACCCCCTCCGTAGCCGAGGCGGCTGCTCTTTTGGCGGCTCAGATCTGGGGAAGAGGTGACCGAGCTTTTGAGAGGCCCTCTTGCGTTGCGGAGAAGGTAGAGCCCTTTGGGGGAGCAACCCTCCTCTGCCCCAAGCAGGTCTTCACCTCGAAAACCGAAGGGGCCTGTACCCTGGCCATTGCCCGCGCTGCCCGGGAATATTCCCCTCGCAGTGGCCATCTGTGGCTTATTGGCACCGGCCCCGGCGATCCCGCTCAATTGACCTTGGCCGCCCGCCTGGCTTTAGCCCAAGCTGAGGTGGTGATTGGCTACCAGCTTTATCTGGATCTGGTGGATCCCCTTTTGCACCCCGGCCAAATCCGGGAGGCCTCTCCCATTACCCAAGAGCTGCAGCGAGCCGAACGGGCGATTGCTTGGGCGCAGCAGGGGCTGAAGGTGGCGGTGATTTCTTCGGGGGATGCGGGCATTTACGGCATGGCGGGGCTAGTGTTGGAGTGCTTGGTCCGCTCTGGCTGGGATGGGATCCGCCCTTCTCTGGAGGTGCTGCCGGGGATCTCTGCCTTCCAGGCGGCTGCTGCCCGGCTGGGGGCTCCGCTGATGCACGACTTCTGCGCCATTTCTCTCTCGGATCTGCTTACCCCCTGGCCAGTGATTGCAAAACGCCTGCAGGCGGCTGCAGCTGCCGATTTTGTGGTGGCCCTTTACAACCCCCGCTCCCGGCAGCGGGTGGATCCCTTCCTCAAGGCTCTGCAGATCTTTTTGCAGGCCCGGCCCGCCCATACCCCTGTGGCTTTGGCCCGCAACCTCTACCGCCCCGGCGAAACCCTCCACCTCACCACCCTGGGGGAGCTGGATCCAGAGCAGGTGGACATGCTCACCCTGGTTCTTATCGGCAACTCTCAGACCTTTCGCCATGGAGACCGGCTGATTACCCCGCGGGGCTACCGCTTGGGCGAGCCCACCTGACTCCTGGGCTCCAGACTCAAAACACCCTCAGATGCCGGGGATCCAACTGTAGCCACCAGGGGGATCCCCAAGTCTCCACCTCGCGCCAGCGCTCCCGCCACACCTCAGCTTGCAGGTGATAGTCCTGGCGGTGGGCAGGAGGACCGCCCAGCCTAAAGAAGAGAGTCAGTCGGTGGGGGGTCTCGCTCCACTTCACCAGCCAAGCCGGAAACGTGTTGGGCAGCTTCCCGTCGGGCCTGAAGGTGAGGTGGTGGGCGCGGATGGCGATGTATTCTCCCGCTGGGGATCCCTGTACCTGCAGCTCACAGCCCCAATCCAAGGCCAGCACCCGTTGAGGGCCCAGGAGCTTGGCCCGAGAGATGTTTTTGCAGCCCGTCAGTTGCGCCACACTAAGGCAGGGGGGAGCCTCAAATAGCTGACGCTTGTCCCCCTGGGCAATGATTCGCCCCTGCTCCATTACAGCCAGATCCCCGCAGAGGCGGAAGGCTTCCTCAATGTTGTGGGTTACCAAAAGCGTGACTCCCTTGTAGCCCGCTAGGATTTCCCCCATCTCCTGCTCCAGTTGGCTGCGCAGGTGGGCATCCAAAGCAGAAAAAGGCTCATCCAGCAGCAAGATCTCCGGCTCAGAAGCCAAGGCTCGCGCCAGGGCCACCCGCTGCTGCTGTCCTCCGGAGAGCTCCGTGGGATAGCGGTTTTCCCAGCCCTTCAGCTTGACCAACCGCAGCTGGGCCTGGATCCGCTCTTGTTTTTCCGCTTCGCTCAAGCCCGCAGGGATCCCAAAAGCGATGTTCTGGGCGACGGTGAGATGGGGAAACAGAGCGTAGTTCTGGAAGATCACCCCTACCCGTCGCTGAGCGGGGGGCAGCCGGATCCCCTGTTCGGCGTCAAACAACGCCCGCTCGTTGAGCAAAATGCGCCCACCATCCGGGGTTTCGATCCCGGCAATGCAGCGCAAAAGCAGGCTTTTGCCGGATCCAGAGGCCCCCAGCAGTCCTAATGGCCGCCCGTCGCAGCTCAGTTGCGCCTGCAGCTCAAATTGGGGCAGCTTCTTGTAGATGTCTACCCAGAGGCGAGGGGCCGGAGTTGAGAAATCCGGATCCCTTCTGGTGAGAACCTGTAGAGGACGAGAGGGAGGTCGCTGCCAGGGCCGTCGCTGAAACCAAAGGTTAACTGCCGTCATCACCCCCAAGGACAACATCAAGACCAAGGCCGAGCTGATGGCCGCCCCCCGCATGTCCCCCGCCTGAACGGCAAAGAAGATGGCCATGGACAGGGTTTGCGTGCGGCCCGGGATGTTGCCTGCCAGCATCAAGGTGGCGCCGAACTCCCCCAGAGCGCGGGCAAAACTGAGGGTAATCCCCGCCAGGATCCCTGGTAAGGCCAAAGGGATCAGCACCCGCGTAAAAATCTTGGCCCTACTTGCTCCCAGGGTGCGGGCTGCCGCCACCAGCGTCGGGTCGATCTGCTGGAAAGCTCCCAGGGCCGTGCGGTACATCAGGGGCAGGGCCACCACCGCTGCCGTGATCACCCCGGCATACCAGGTGAAGATGACCGATAGGTTCAGCGAGGCCAAAAGTTGTCCCAGAAGGGTTCGCCGACCAAATAGCAGCAACAATAGGAACCCCACCATGGTGGGCGGCAACACCAGCGGCGCCAACAAGAGGGCCTCGATGAGAGAGCGCCAGCGACCTCGGTAGTGCAACATCCCGTAAGCCGCCAGCGTCCCCACCCCAAAGGTGATAGCTGTGGCCAAGCCGGCAATCCGTAGGGAGATCCAAAGCGGGGATAGGTCGTAGTCGCTCATTTGGAGTAACTCATCCGCGCCATTGCAGAGGGATCCCTCACAGGCGGATAAAGCCGTACTTCACAAACACCTCTGCCGCTTCCCCTGAGGTCAAAAACTCCAAGTAAGACCGTCCGGCGGGAGTATCGCGCACCAAGGCCACCGGGTAGATAATTGGCGTAATGGGATCCGCCGTAGCCACTACTCGCACCCGATTTGAAAGCTGAGCATCCGAGGTAAACAGGATCCCAGCGTCAGCATTGCCCTGTTCTACCGCCGTTAAGATTTCCCGCACCGTGCTGGCAAACACCATCTTGGGCCGCAGCGTCTCAAACACCCCCGCCTCGGTGAGAATTTCCTGGGCATAGCGTCCGGCGGGCATGGCCTGCAGATCCCCAATGGACAGAACCCGGATCTCTTCCGCCACCAAGTCGGCAAAATCCTGAACCTTGGTTCTGGCATTGGCAGGCACAATTAAAGCCATGCGATTGCTGAGAAGATCTCGCCGGGATCCCTCCACCAGCAGGTTTTGCTGGGCAAGGGCGTCCATAAAAGAGGCGGCTGCGAAAAATACCACGTCCAAAGGAGCCCCCTGCTCCACCTGTTGCTGGAGAGAGCCGGAATTGGCGAAGTTGTACTCAACCTTGATGTCGGGATAGCGGGCGGTGAACAACCGGTCGATTTCCGTTAAAGCCGGTTGCAAGCTCACCGCAGCCCCCACCAAAATGGGCTGAGATTGTGCCAAGCCGGGAGCCGACCCCCACCTCAAAGCCAGGGCGGCCAGGATCCCTAGGAATAACATTGCAGTTCTTCGTTTCATAGCCATTTTTCTTTGACCCGTGACAACTCTCAGAACAGGAAAATCCGCCAATGGTTCGGTGCTTTTGACTGTCGGAATTGGGTTGTAATTTGTATCTGTAGATACACACCTAGACTATCGGCAGCCATTCCTCCCCAGAGGCAACGATAAGCATCTGATAGTATTGAAACCAATGTTGAATGGCCATCTGCCGAGATCCCTTCTTGTTCAGTTTGGTCAACACCCCTGTTGCTTTAAGTGTTCAACAAAGGAGAAGTCATGCAAATCAGCACTCGCAACTTTTTTAAAGGAACTGTAAAAAGCTTCCAGGTGGGCATGGTCAATGCCGAAATTGTTCTGGAAGTTGCACCAGGCATAGAAATAACAGCCATTATTTCTAAGCACTCTGCCGAACGGTTGGGTATAGCAGTTGGAAAAGAAGCGTATGCTGCCATTAAAGCCTCAGATGTGGTCATCGCCGTGGATTAGTGGTGGATTAGCAAATTGAGTGACTGGCCTAGACTTGCTGTTGCCTGGGATCCAAATACAGGGCTTTGATAAGGCGCTGGCGATCGTTTAGGCTGATCTGAAGCCGCCCATTCTCTACATCCCGCACCCAGCTCTGGCTGCGCCCCAGCCTCTGGGCCAATTCCCGCTGGCTGATTCCCTTTTGCCGGCGTGCCGCCGAGATATCCGCTCCACGCAAAGCTTTGCTTGAGGGGAAGTCTTTTGGGTTTTCGGGAGGGCCAGGGAGATCCGAGTCTGTTGCAACAGGCGCAGACTTTGCCCTACGCCGCTGCCGGGATCCCGATTCTCGGGTCGGGGATCTGGCTTCTTGAACTACTCGACGATGCCAGTCGGAGGGCAGATGAAATCGTTGAATGCGAGCCTGCATCAAGAGTCCCCACTTGCCCCGCGGCCCGGCAGCCGTCAGCAAGCCACCGTTGTTGGCATCTTCAATCCAAAAGTTCAATGCCTCGTCCGCATCCTCGGGCACAGCTTCCAGGCGAGCCCACAGGGGTTGAATGGAAGAAGGATAGGTGAGGGGATCGAACTCCGGCTTGAGGCCGTAGTGGTTGAGAACCTCCAGATCGCTTTCAAAGGTGCGCACCAGCCGCTTGCGTTCCTGAAGATTGAGATAAGCTTCCTGCAGTCGCTCTTCCCCGTAGGCCACTCGCATCAGGGTGGGCACCGTCAGACGCTGTTGCCGCCCCATCCTCACTTTGAACAACAGCCACAGCAGCAAGCGCATGGCTCCTTCATGATGCTGCCAATGGCTCATCACGGCCTGCAACAGGGATAGGGGCAGGCTGCTGTACTGATAAAAGGCTTGCCCCTGGCGGCACCCTTGTCGATTGAGAAAGTACCGTGTCCATTCGCCGGGCTGAATCGCCCAAGTCAGGCCCACCAGATGGTTGCAGCCCTGCTCATCTTTTTGAAAGTGGCGATGCATCTTGAGCAGCCTCCACAGAGGGCCAGCCGGTACCGAAAACCCCTTCACCCGCCCCTGATCCGGCCAATCGATGGAGACTTGAATCCGACAGAGCTGCTCTATCCAGGTCATGAACAGGTGGAGACGGGTCATCTTGCTCAGATCTTTACGTTTATCCCAGCCCAAATAGGACTCCAATTGTGAGTCGGTGAAAACAAAGGATTCCTTCCAGGGGCTATCCAACCCGGCGGCATAGGCAGCAAAAATAAGATGCAAACAGGCAGTTCGCACATCGATCGGAGCACTTTGTAGGATCCCGTCCAAACATAGAGTTAGGGTCAGAGATCCCTGGTTGTGGCCAACAGATTTCTGATAGCAAACCTGGTTATCTCCCTGCTTTTGCAGATTGAGAGATTGAAATTGAGATAGGAAATTGCAAGCTTCCCAGACCACAATTGACGAAGCAAAAGCCTGGCTATGGCCGTTCAAAAATAGAGGTGGACTGCTGCGAATGCGGGCCGTGACCGTGCGGTTGCGCCCCTTCATGGCTTCATAAGGCTGCGGGGCAGAACCGGGACACAGGCTAACGCACTGAGGTTCTGGGAAGAAACCTTCGCAGTCATTGCACAACAGAGGATTAATCCAGTATTCCCCATCCTGAACAACAATAGCTTTCGTAGGACAGCTATCTACACAAGCGTTGCAACCGATACAATCCCCTGAGATTTGATAAGCCATAGCCCTCAAACTCCATAACGTTTCCCTGTAGCTCTCCCTCGTTCACACCTGCTATCGCATCTGCAAAACCCTAAACCCGGCCATGGAGACCTTCCTCGCAAAGCCGTGGCAGCCCGGCGAGAGACCTTAGTTTAAGGTCTGTTTCCTAAGCTCAATTCGTGAACTGGATTGAACGATACCTCAAAAGATCCCCGGCAGGCCAGGGAGATTTGGTCTAGGGTGAACCTTCTGGAAAGCTTTGTTTTCTCTTAACTTCTAATGTTTGCAGTGAACTTTTGAGATGGCTTTGCAGGCTACTCCTCCCCCCTTGAGAGCCTTTTAGGGATCCGAACTGCAGCAAGTGTCAGGCAAAACGCTCAATAACCAAGCCGACACAAGGTCGTCCGCCCACCCAATACGCCGATTCATCGGCCAGGTTGTGGCTTGGCTCCAGATGCCAACCCAAGGGATTGGGTTCTAGCTCCAGCGCCCGCACGATTTCCTCTGGGCTGAGCCCTGTGCAGAGTTGGATGTGTTGCAACTTGGGGAAAGGCTTTTCCACAAGGCTAAGCTCTTCAGCAGCTTTAAGGATGGAGCCCAGGTGCAACAAACAGGTGTTCATGGCTTTGCTCCCAAATCAAGATAGGTTATGAAGAGATGAGCTTCCCTTACTTTGAGTGTCCCTCATTACAGGTTAAAAATTGGGTAAATAGACTACATTTTAGAAGGCTCTTGGCAAATTTAAGATTGTTTTCTTATTCGGTTCTTGGGTAGACATCAAGGCGCAACGGGGATCCATGTAAACCCAGATGGGTTTAGCTAAATGAGCAGGAAGGGAAAGTTGGCCACTGGGTAGGAGTAGGATCCACTCAGGGTGACGTTGGATAACCTGGAGATAGGTACCTGGAGTGAGACCCATTTGCTGCAATTGGGCGCAAGCAGCTTCGGATCCGCGCAGTTGGTAGATGCGACCTTCTTCTCCAACCTTCATGAGTTGGAGAGGAGATATGGTTATTGAGATCTTAGGGACGGTGGGCGGTGCCAACATATAGGGATCCCTAATTCTAGAAAACTAGAAAAAAATAGAAAAAAGGCTGCTTAAGCCTAGCGGCAAGCAGCTGGAGAGCGGCGGTCTATCAAACCAAGTAAGCTTCCTGGTGAGTGCGAATCGTACAATTGGAGCGAGGTTTAGCCACGCAGAGCAGCACAAATCCCTTGGCTATTTGTTCCTCATCCAGAAAGGTTTGCTCCGATTGATCGACTTCTCCCTCTACCACTTTGGCCACGCAAGAGGAACAACTACCGGAGCGGCAGGAAGAGGGCAAATCCACATCTTGATCCTCAGCCGCTTCTAGGATGGTCGAATCTTCATCTACTGAGATATAGGTGTCGAGCCGTCGTTTTGGGTTAACCAAGTGAACTGTGTAGGTAGCCATGATGGAGTCTCCAGAGAGCTGACGAGGGGTAAACAAGAGATCTTAGGCAGGGATCCCAGGGCTGCATTCGCCCCGCTCTCCCAAAGAGCTGCAGCCGGCACAGCCGCCGACAGCATCTGGACAACCGTAGTCTTGAAAGACTCGGAAGAGCTTCTCCTGCTGCGGGGTAGAAGTGAGAAAGGTTTGATACGCTTTTTCCAGCGCTTGCCGGGCTTGCTCCAGCCATTCTTCTTCGCTGCCCTGGAAGTGCTCCAGAGGAGCCAGATACTGAGCGAATTTGCGTAGGATATGCAAGCGATTTACATTGACCACCCGCGGATCGTAGGGGAGCTCGAAAAAAGCGAAATAATCCTCGGCATTGACTAGGGCTTGGAAGTCTTTCCAACGGCGGTTGCGGTTCCAACTCATCGGCAGGTCTCCAGGGTTTTCAAGCGTTGTCTGAGGGTGTGCAGCCGGGCAAACAGGGCATAGGTGCGGGCTGCCAAGTCGGGGAGTCGCTCGAACCCGTCGGGTAGCCCCTCGGCCAGATCGTGCAGATCCATTTTCAGTTGGCCTGCTTTGCTGTTTAGGCGCTTGATCTCGCTGCGGAGCTGGTCGGCAGAGAGGTGTTCGAAGGGCTCGAAAGCCAGGTCGTTCACAACATTTTCAACATCCCTCTCATTCAACATGGGCAAGGCACTCCTGATGGCTAAAGAAATTGCTGCACAGACAAAAGGGGAGGCAGGCGGCTACAGCCGGCCCACCTCGGGGTAGGTTCGGGCCAGTTGGATCCCTTTGTCGATAAGGGCAGTAGCTTTTTCAGTGAGCTGTTCGAGAGACTCGAAACCGAAGCGATGGGCGTCTCGCAGGGTGTTGACCACCAACAACAACCGCCCTGAGAAGACCAGCACCCAACCAAAGCCTTCGCTGTTGAGATCCAGCACCACCTGAGCTAGGAGGCCCGTTTCCTTTTCAATCAGGGCGGCAATGGCGCGGTAGTAGATGAGGATGCGGCTCCGCACTGCCGGATCCACCTCCCCTTCCAGGGATATTTGGCGCTTCTGGGCTTTGGTGACGACAAAGGGCTTGAGCAGCAACTCATCCCTCCAGGTGCGGTAGGTGCCGTAGGGATCCGCCGCCCGCATCTGGCGAACGATCTCCTGCAGGATGGGGCTGGTCGAGGGGGAAAGAGGGGTAACCGTCATGGCTAAACCTCCGCAGGGGAAGTAGAGGGATTTGGGGCTTCGGCTTTGCTGACGCGCTCGGCCAAGAGCACTTTGCGCAGCCAGGGGGGAGGATTGTGCAGGGTGGTTACCAGGCGCTGCAACAAGCTCTCGATGGATTCTTCTTCCGACTGCACTTTGATGGGGGTGATGCGGCGGTTGATCAGGCGGGCGGCGGCACTGCTGCCAATGGCAGCCACGTAGATGAGGGTGACATCGGCCAAAGCCTGCAGCTTGGGCACCAGCTTGTCCTCGTTGCCATCTGCCTCCAAGTTGCCCCCAAAGGTGAGGGTCTTACAAAATCGGTAGCCTTCGGGGGTGACTTCGTAGAGGTCGATCTGGTTGGCCCAGCCAAAGTGGGCATTGACGTGCTTGCCGTCGCGGGTTGTAAAGGCCACTTGCATAGGCGTTCTCCTTAGAAACGTGAACTTGAGGGTTTGGGGGAGCTAGGGGCACTTGGGCTGCCCTTCGAAGCTCTGGATCCCTTAGAATCCATGCCCAGAAACCTGGGGTGGGCTGGGGTGACGGGCTTCCTCCTGCTCCATCAGCAGGTTGCCGACAGCAAACAGTTGGGATAGGGTGCCGCGATAGCCCACCTGACAGATGTGGTTGGCCCCCAGCCGGTCGAAGATAGGGATCCCCATTCGATGCACTGGGATCCCCAGCCGCTTGCCCAGGCGCGCCACGTGGGAGTTGCCCACCAGCAGGTCAGCCCCGGGTGCTAGCTCCTCCAGATCCCCCAGATCCCCCACCCGCACCGCCTCAATGGGAAGGGTGCTCAAGTGGGGATCCGGTGTGGGACTGATGGCCGCCTGGATCTGACAGCCCATGTCCAGCAGCCAGTCCACCCACCCCCAGAGCAGATCGGCTTCTAGGGCCAAGGCAATCCGCTGGTTGCCGAAGAAAAAGTGGCAATCCAGGAGGGCATCCTGGACTTGGCTGCGCTGGCGGCGGTAGCGCAGGGGCACCGGCTGTTGGCTGTAGTCGGCCAAGGTTGCCAAAAAGGGATCCACAGCCTTGAGACCGGTCAGGTGGGGAAAAGCCCGATAGGGGGTGCCGAAACGCTGGGCCAGGATCTGAGCGGCAGGGCGCATGCTCTCCCCAATGGCCAAGGTGAGGCCGGATCGCCCCAGCTGCCGCAGTTGCTCGAGGCTGGTGCCGCCGTCCGGGGTTGCCCTAAAGCCAGTGCCCAAGTGGCCATCTAGGGAGCCTGAGAGATCCGGCACCAAGATTGGCTCCAGGCCAAAAGCTTCCACCATTTCCTTGATCTCCTGGGCATCGGCGGGGGTGAGGGCAGGCCCGCACAGCACCGTTACCTGAGCAGGGTGGACGTATCCCGACGGCGGCTCTGGCAAGGTGCTGACCAAGCTGTGGACAGCGATGGCATAGCCGTCCTGCAGGGATCCCTTAAAGTCAGGCGTGGAGGCCAAGACGATGGGCAGATCCTGCAATTGCGGCTGGCGTCGGCGCAGCTCCCGCAGGATGCGCGGCATATCGTCCCCGCGGGTTTCCGTGAGGCCGGTGGTCAGAAGACCAATCAGCTCCGGCTGGGCCTTCTCCACCAAGGTGAGGATGGCAGCTTCGACATTCTCCTCCCCCCCCAAGATGGTGTCCACTTCGGACATGGCAGTGGTGGACATGGGAATGGCCTCGCGGAAATGGCGTACCAGCAGCGCTTTGGCAAAGGCCGTACAGCCTTGGGAACCGTGGAAGAGCGGCAGACAGCCCTTGATCCCCAGAAAGGCCAGGGCCGCTCCCAGCGGAGCGCTGAGTTTGAGGGGGTTGACGCTGAGAGGCTTGCGTTCTTGGATGAGCTGGGCCATCATCCCACCTCCTCTTCGGCTGGAGTCTCCCAGGGGGCAGGCCGTCGCAACTGCTCCCAGATGGGGCTGTGGAGGGCGGCATCGATCTCCCGCGCCAAGTTCACCAGGCCGCGATAGCCGGCATAGGCATGGTGCCGCTCCTGGTTGATGTCCAGAAAGGGGATGCGGGCCTTGAGGGCGGTGTACTGGTTGCGTCCGCCGGCGATGAGCAAGTCCGCTTTCGTGCGCTCCACCACCTTGAGCAGCTCTTGAGGGCTGCCCTTGTCCAAGAGAATGCCATCCTGGCCGAGCAGCTCGCGGATGCGGGCTTTGTCTTCTTCGGTGCTTTTGCGGGTGCTGGTGGCCGTTACCTGCATCCCCAGATCTCGGGCAGCAGAGATGATCGACCAACTTTTCACGCCGCCGGTATAAAGGACAACTCGTTTGCCCGCCAGCCGCTGCCGGTAGGGGGCCAAAGCCGCCTCAGCGGCGCGAGTTTCTCGCTCGATGAGGGCCTCGGTACGCTCCTGCAGTTGCGGATCCTTCAGCCCTTGGGCAATGGCCCTTAGGCAGTGGCTCATCTCCTGCAGCCCGTAAAAGGAAGCCTCGATGTAGGGGATCCCGTAGCGCTCCTGCATCTTGCGGCCCACATTGAGCAGGGCTTTGGCGCAGATGAGGACGTTCAGCTTGGCCCGGTGGGCGGTACAGATCTCGCGGTAGCGGCCATCGCCGGTGATCTTGGCCAAGATGCGGATCCCCAGCTCGTCAAACAGAGGCAAGACATCCCACAGCTCGCCGGCAATGTTGTACTCGCCGATGAGGTTAATGTCGCGGGGAGTGGTGTACTCCGGGGAGGCGGTGCCGATAACATAGTCCAGCAGGGCTTCTCCGGCCAGACGGTTGCCTAGGTTTTTGCTGCCCACAAAGCCGGGCGCATTCACCGGAATGACCGGGATCCCAAGCTGGCGGCTGGCCCGCTGACACACGGCCTCCACATCGTCGCCAATGAGGGCAGTTACACAAGTGAGATAGACAAAAATGGCGGCAGGCTGGTATTTGGCCTGCAAGTCAAGGATGGCCTGGAACAGCTTTTCCTCCCCCCCGAAGATGATCTCGTTCTCGCTCAGATCGGTGGTGAAGCCCACCCGATAAAGCTGGGGGCCAGAAGAGAGGCTGCCCCGCGTCCCCCAAGAGTTGCCGCTGCAGGCGATTGGCCCATGTACTAGATGGGCGGCATCGGCGATCGGCACCAGGGCAATCGAAGCCCCGTCAAAGGCACAGCCTCCCTGCGCTCCTCCTGGCTTGGCTTGCTCGGCACAGACTTTGTTTTTGCCTTTGCCGTCTTTCTTGTGGTTGTGCTCGCAGGCGGTCTCGTTGAGCAGCTCCGCCACTTTAGTCCGGCTGATCAAGGGCATGATGGGATCTCCTGAGAAGAGGGGGGCTGGGGTTGAGCCGCAGCTTCGGCCAGATAAGCCGCCGCCCGTAGCCGCAGGGCGATGATCTCCTCGTAGAGGGGGTTGATGCGACAGAGGGCCGGAATGTGGACGGTGCGGGATCCCAGCCGAATATCCCGCTCAAAGGGGCAGGAAGCCGGGATCAAACGGCAAATCCAACGCGCCTGCCGGGATCCCCGAATTTCAATGCTGTTGAGCCAGCGGCGCGGCCACTTCAGGGCGGATCTGAAAATTGAGTTCAAAACCAGGCCGAGCCATCCCAAAGGGTTGCCGACTCTGGGAAAGGGAAGAGAAGGGTAGGGATAAGTCATGGCTTAAACCTCCGAATGGGTAGAATTGGTAACAAGAGGAGGGGGAGCACACCATTCAAAAATCTGCTCCAGTTGCTCCAAGGAAATCAGCCCGTAATGCCAAAGAATCATGGGCAAAGGGCCCTGTTCACACCCATGCCGTTTCAGGGCGAAGGTGAGGGCGGATTCCGGGATCCCAAGCTCAACTTGCAAAAACTGCAGCAGCGGCGCCCGATCGGGGGTAAGCATGGCAGAGTCTCCCAAAACGAGGGGTGGGCGTAGATGGGCAAGCTAGGATGGGGACAAGCCCAAAACCAAGCTGTCGGCAGCCAGAAAGTGGGCCAGGTGAAAGGCCCGTTCTTCCGTCCGCAGCAAAATCTGCTCGTAGAGGTGACGGGTGGCGCGATCCCCAACACTTTCCGCCAGAGCCGCCTGGCGACGCAGCAGATCGATTAGGCTTTGCTCGGCCCGCAAATCCGCTTCCAGCATGGGCCGCACAGCCAACGCATCGTCCCCTTCTGGGCTGAAGCAGCACAGCTCCGCCAGCTTGGCAAAGCTGGAGGCCGGGATCCCACCCAGGCCGTTCAGGCGCTCCCCCACCTCATGGGCGTGGTTCTGAACTTCCTGTAGACTTTCGTTGAAAAATTGATGAATTGAGTAGAACTCTGCTCCTTCGACAACCAGATGGTGCTTCAGATACTGCAAATACAGCCCCTGAAGACTGGCCCAAACTAGGTTGAGGCCCTCGCAGATGGGAACCGTGATCTCACGTCCCAGATGAACGGGGTTGTCTCGGACTTGTTGGAAGGAGTGAGTCGAGGGGGATGGAGTGCTCATTGGCGCTACCAAAACGAGGTGAACAGGAGAAGCAAGGAGGCAAACGGCGGAGGTTCAGGGGTGGTCATCCCCTCCTGCAGATCTCTCAGGGGGATCCCAGGTCTGGAGAGACCAGCAGCGATCCAACCAACTCAGCCAGCCAGAGCGGTCAAGGGCGAAAAGGCGGAGCACACTGTGGACGAGGAGAGCTTCGGTGGGGGTGTGAATCACCACCCACAGTTGGCCGGTCGAGGTACAGCCACAGGTCAAATCCAGCTCTTGCAGACGGTAGAGAATCCGCCAGCGATCGCAACGGGGCACCTGCAGCACTTCAGCCGTTTTCGGTGGGGGAGAAACAAGGGGGAACATAAGCTCACCGGTTGGGAAGCAGGGGGCGAGTCTCAACAGAGGGGCAGAACCGTTGGGTTTCTGTTCCCCCGCTTATAGCAAGCGGCTGCGGTGGCTCAGGCTTGGCAGCGGGCGATCAGGATTGATTGAGTTATTGCCGATGTACTCAAACCCTGGAAGCTTGGCCCAGAGGGCAAAAAAAGTTTTTCTGAGGGCAGGGGGTTGAGTCTTTTGCCCGCAGGGATCCAGTATTTTCGGGGAAGGGTATGGGTATTTGAGCGAGTACATCCCCCTTGCCAGAACAAGAAAATCCGACAGCCCATCGGCGCAATAGTCCCTACTGCCTTGGCGAGGACTTTGCCCCAGGGGGATCTTTCCTCAAACTCAAACGGCTATTTTCAATACACCTTTGGGCTGATACGATATTAAATCGTAGCAATTGATGCAAAACGCAGCCGAGGCTGCGGCGCTTGAGTGCATCTGAGCAGATTTTTAGTATTTCTTAAGCATTGCCCCAAGCCCTTGTCGAATCAGGGATTCCGGGGATCCTCCCCACAGCCGGATCCCCCGCCCCTTTGGGTCAAAATACGGCATCCCCGGCCTTGAAAAACCAGACCCTTGACCCCTAAAAAAAGTTGGATTTGGCCTGCCATCAGGCTTTGCAGGTCTTGAGTACAAAGCCAATAAACTCGATCAGTTCTACCGGGCTGAGTGCAACGGAGCGGGCAGAGGGCGGTTGATATAACCGCCAGTAACGTTCTATCCCCTGGTTGACCCCACTATGCCGCCCCTTTCAACTCCGCCCCGCCAGGGATCCCCCTTCCCATCGGCCTGCGCTTGCAGCAGCAGCCCCCGCCAGGCTCTCCCCCCTCATCTGCAGCAACGCATCGCCACCCATCCCTGCTACAGCGAAGCAGCTCACCATCACTACGCCCGCATGCACGTGGCGGTAGCCCCCGCCTGCAACATCCAGTGCAACTACTGCAACCGCAAGTTCGACTGTGCCAACGAGAGCCGGCCCGGTGTGGTCAGCGAGCTGCTTACCCCGGCGGAAGCCGCCCACAAAGTGCTGGTGATTGCCGGCAAGATCCCGCAACTGACGGTGGTGGGCATTGCTGGGCCTGGGGATCCCTTGGCCAACCCCAAGCAAACCTTCGAAACCTTTGCCCGCATCGCCGAGAAAGCCCCGGATCTCAAGCTCTGCCTTTCCACCAACGGCCTGATGTTGCCGGACTACATCGACGAGATCAAACGGCTGAACATCGACCACGTCACCCTGACCATCAACATGGTGGATCCAGAGATCGGAGCCAAGATCTACCCCTGGATCCGCTGGCGGCGCAAGCGCATTCGAGGGGTGGAGGCAGCCCGCATCCTGCACGAACGGCAGATGGAAAGCTTGGATCTGCTGCGGGAGGCAGACATCCTCTGCAAAGTCAACTCCGTTCTCATTCCCGGCATCAACGACACCCACCTCTTGGAAGTGAACCGGGTGATCCAGGAGAAAGGGGCTTTCTTGCACAACATCATGCCCCTGATCTCGGCGCCTGAACACGGCACCTACTTCGGCCTTATCGGCCAGCGGGGCCCCACCCCTCAGGAGTTGAAAGCCCTGCAAGATCGGTGCTCCGGCAACATGCGGATGATGCGCCACTGTCGCCAGTGTCGGGCGGACGCGGTGGGCCTTCTGGGGGAAGACCGCAGCCAAGAGTTCACCAAGGAGCGCTTTATGCAGATGACCCCCGAGTACGACCCCGAAAAACGCCGCCAGGTCCAGGCAAGCATTGCCCAACTGCAAGCTCAGCAGCAGGCAGCCCCAACCCACTGGACAGCCGACCTGCCTCCCGACAGCCCCTCCATCCTGGTGGCCGTAGCCAGCAAAGGCGGCGGCCTGGTTAATCGCCACTTCGGCCATGCACGGGAGTTTTTGATCTACGAGGTCAACGCCCGTGGGGCGCAGTTTGTCGGCCACCGCAAGATCCCGCAGTACTGCCACGGGGGATCCGGGGAGGACAACAACCTAGAGCAAATCCTGGATCTCATCAGGGATTGCCGAGCCGTGCTGGTCTCCAAGATCGGCGATTGCCCCATGAAGCGTATTCGCGAGGCCGGCATCGAAGTGGTGGAAGACTACGACCTCATTGAAACGGTGGCCCTCAAGTTTTACCGCACCTGGTTGGTCAACCAGGCCCTGGACAGCAAATCTTCCCGATCTTGAGACCTCATCTTTTGGAGACGCGGCCATGGCTACTGTAACTGCTCTCACCAAAGGCGGACTGCCCTGGATCCCACAGTTTATCGAAAGCTTGGATATCAGCCGCTGCCTCGGCTGTAGCCGTTGCCTCAAGGTCTGTGGCCGGGGTGTGTTCGCCCTCAGAGCCCTCAACGAAGACGGCGAGTTTGTCGACAACGAAGAGGAAGAAGAAAGTGAGCGCAAAGTGATGACCATCCTCAATGCCGCCCTCTGCATCGGCTGTCAGGCTTGCGCCCGCATTTGCCCAAAGCAGTGCCATTCTCACGCTCCGCAAGCCGTTTAACTTTGCCCAACCCCTATCTTGTACCGGAGCCTGTATGAACCCTGTGATCTACCTGGACAACAACGCCACCACCGCTGTGGATCCCCTGGTTCTGGAGGCGATGCTGCCCTATTTGCAGACCTTCTACGGCAACCCCTCCTCGATGCACAGTTTTGGCGGCCAGGTGGGGCGTGCCCTCAACCAAGCCCGCGAACAGGTGGCAGCCCTTCTGGGAGCCGACCCGACGGAGATCGTCTTCACCAGTGGCGGCACCGAAGGCAACACCACGGCCATTTATGCAGCCTTGGCAGCCCAACCCCAGAAGCGCCACCTCATCACCACGCAGGTAGAGCACGCCTCGGTGCTCAACGTCTGCAAGCACCTGGAAAAACAAGGCTACCGCGTCACCTACCTCTCGGTGGATGAGCAAGGCTGCCTGGACTTGCTGGAGTTGGAAGCAGCCCTGACCGGCGATACTGCCCTGGTGAGTTGCATGGCCGCCAACAACGAGACGGGCGTGCTTTTCCCCATCGAGGCGGTGGGATCCCTGGCTCGCAGCTATGGGGCTGTTGTCCATGTGGACGCAGTACAGGCGGTGGGCAAGATCCCTCTCGATCTGCAGCGCCTGCCGGTGGATCTCCTCACCCTTTCCGGGCACAAGCTGCATGCCCCCAAGGGGATCGGCGCTCTCTATGTGCGGCGGGGCTTGCGCTTCCGTCCGTTGCTGCTGGGAGGGCATCAGGAGCGAGGCCGCCGCGCCGGGACGGAAAATGTGCCGGGCATCATCGCCCTGGGCAAAGCGGCTGAGCTGGCCCAAGCCCACCTGGGGGATCCCCATGAGCGGCTGCTGCGGGATCGCCTGGAGCAGGGCTTGCTGCAGCGGATCCCGGATATCCAGGTTAACGGCCACCCCACCCGGCGGCTGCCCAACACCACCAACCTGGGCTTCAAGTTCGTGGAAGGGGAGGCGATCCTCTTCTGGCTGAACAAATACGGCATCTGCGCCTCCTCCGGCTCCGCCTGCACTTCCGGATCCCTGGAGCCCTCCCATGTGCTGCGGGCCATGCGCCTGCCCTACACCGTTTTGCACGGCTCAATCCGCTTCAGCCTCTCCCGCTTTACCCAGCCGGCAGAGGTGGAGCGGGTGCTGGAGGTTTTGCCGGGGATCATCGAGCATTTGCGGGCCATCTCCCCCTTCAGCCACGAGGCGGAAGACTGGCTGCAACAGCAGGAGCGGGAACTGGCTCACCGCTGACCGCCCGGCTCAAACTCATCTTCGCTCGACCGTTAGCATCCTCAACTCAGGATCCAGCCATGTGGGACTACAGCGAAAAAGTTTTGGAACTCTTCTACCACCCCAAAAACCAAGGGGCAATGGATCCCAGCTCCGAGCCTGGTGTTCGGGTGGTGGTGGGAGAAGTGGGCAGCATCACCTGTGGCGATGCCCTGCGGCTCTACTTAAAGGTGGACGAGGCCAGCGAGCGCATCTTGGCTGCCAGCTTCCAAACCTTCGGCTGCACCAGCGCCATCGCCTCTTCCTCGGCCCTGACGGAGCTAATCACCGGCCTCACTCTGGATGAAGCCCTGCGGATCGACAACCGCCAAATCGCTGACTACCTAGGCGGCCTGCCCCCCGCCAAGATGCACTGCTCGGTGATGGGGCAAGAGGCTCTGGAGGCAGCCATCTACAGCTATCGCGGCCTTCCTCTGCCTGACCACACGGATGATGACAGCGCTTTGGTCTGCTCCTGCTTTGGCGTCAGCGAGCAAAAGATCCGCCGCCTGATCCGGGAAAACCACCTCACCTCCGCTGAGGAAGTAACAGCCTACAGCAAAGCGGGTGGTGGCTGTGGTTCCTGCCTGGCCCAGATTGAAGACCTGATTGCCGCTGTTCTGGCCGAGACCGACACGATCCCTTCAGAAGATTCAAGAAATTCAAAAGGGAACTCCCAAAACCAGACAGAGCCCTCTCCCGCTGCTCCCTCTCCCCTCACCACCTTGCAAAAGATCGCCCGCATTCAGGCCGTCCTGGAGGAGGAAGTTCGCCCGCTGCTGTTGGCCGATGGCGGCGATGTGGAGCTTTACGACCTGGAAGGGGATCAGGTGTGGGTGCGCCTCAAGGGATCCTGCACCACCTGCCCCAGCCAGCAAAACACCCTGCGGTTGCTCATCGAAACCCGCCTGCAAGAACAGGTGTGGCCCACCTTAACCGTGCATGCCCTCTAGTTCCCCATTCTCGATAAGCCTGAGAGCCCTATGATCTGCCCCACTGTTACTCCCCGTCGCTTCCCCCATCTCCTGCATCAATTCGGGAGGGCCCCACCGTTCAACCGGTTTGCTTTTGGATTCCAAGGGATCCAAGGCTGCCTTCCCGCGAGCTGAAATCCTTTGCAGTAAGGATCCCGTCTCGCTAATGCGACCAGTTGCGCCCATTGGCAAGAGATTTCTAACCCTTAAGTCGCCCTCAAGTTTTTCCTCAAGTCTTCATTAGGAGAACTGAACCATGAGACAAATTGCATTCTACGGCAAAGGCGGTATCGGCAAATCCACCACCTGTCAGAATACCGTTGCCGGTATGGCCGAATTGGGACAGCGGATCATGATCGTCGGCTGCGACCCGAAAGCCGATTCCACCCGCCTCATGTTGCACTGCAAAGCCCAGACCACCGTCCTTCACCTGGCGGCTGAGCGGGGATCCGTAGAAGACGTGGAGCTGGAAGAGGTGGTGCTCACCGGCTACAGAGGGGTGCGCTGTGTGGAGTCTGGTGGCCCCGAGCCTGGCGTTGGCTGTGCTGGACGAGGCATCATCACCGCCATCAATTTCTTGGAAGAAAACGGAGCCTACGAGGATCTGGACTTTGTCTGCTACGACGTGCTGGGGGACGTGGTCTGCGGCGGTTTTGCCATGCCCATTCGGGAGGGCAAGGCCCAAGAGATCTACATTGTTTGCTCCGGCGAAATGATGGCCATGTATGCGGCCAACAACATCGCCCGCGGCGTGCTGAAATACGCCTACTCCGGCGGCGTGCGCTTGGGTGGCTTGATCTGCAACAGCCGCAAAGTGGATCGCGAGATCGAGCTGATCGAAGCTCTGGCCGAAAAGCTGAACACCAAGATGCTGCACTTCATCCCCCGCGACAATGTGGTTCAGCACGCAGAATTGCGCCGCATGACGGTGATCGAGTACTCCCCCGACTGCAACCAAGCTGACGAGTATCGGGCCTTGGCCAAAAAGATCATCAACAACACGGATCTGAGGATCCCCACCCCCATCTCTATGGATGAGCTGGAACAGTTGTTGATAGAGTTCGGCGTTTTGGACGACGACCAGAAAATCGCCCACCTCATCGGCAAAACCGAAAAAGAGTTGGCCCCAGTGTGAACTTAAAGATGGGCTGGGGGTGGATCCCTTCCTCCCTCGGCCCTCGGTTCCCCCTAGTTTCTTTCTCAAAAAAATCCAGTAGATGAGGCTCTTCCCATGACTACTCCAAAAAGCGCCCTCAAAGAGGAAAACCGAAAAGTTATTGCAGAAGTTCTGGAAACCTATCCGGAAAAGGCCAAGCAAAAGCGAGCCAAACACCTCAACGTCTACGACAAGGGCAAAACGGATTGCGGAGTAAAGTCCAACATCAAGTCGATCCCCGGCGTCATGACCACTCGCGGCTGTGCCTATGCCGGTTCCAAGGGGGTGGTGTGGGGGCCGGTCAAAGACATGATCCACCTCAGCCATGGCCCCGTGGGCTGCGGCTACTACTCCTGGTCGGGAAGGCGCAATTACTACGTCGGCACAACCGGGGTAGATACCTTCGTTACCATGCAGTTCACCTCCGATTTTCAGGAGCGAGATGTGGTGTTCGGGGGGGACAAAAAACTGGCCAAACTCTTGGTGGAAGCCAGCGAACTCTTCCCCTTGGCCAAAGGCATTACCATCCAGTCCGAATGCCCCGTCGGCTTGATCGGGGATGACATCGAGGCAGTGGCCAAGAGAGTTTCCAAAGAAATTGGCAAGCCGGTGGTACCGGTGCGCTGCGAAGGCTTTCGGGGGGTCTCCCAGTCCCTGGGCCACCACATCGCCAACGATACGGTGCGGGACTGGGTTTTGCCCATTGCTGACAAGAAAGCCAAGGAGGGATCCCTCAACTTTGAGCCCGGCCCTTATGATGTGGCCCTGATTGGGGACTACAACATCGGCGGCGACGCTTGGTCTTCCCGGATTTTGCTGGAGGAGATGGGCCTGCGGGTAGTGACCCAGTTTTCCGGCGATGGCACCTGGAACGAGATGCTGCTTGCCCCTCGGGTGAAGCTGAATCTCATCCACTGCTACCGCTCCATGAACTACATCTGCCGCCACATGGAGGAAGCCTACGGGATCCCCTGGCTGGAGTTCAACTTCTTTGGCCCCACCCAAATTGCCAAATCCCTGCGGGCCATCGCCCAGCGGTTTGACGAGACCATCCAGGCCAAGGCGGAGCAGGTGATCGCCAAGTACAAGCCCCAGAGCGAGGCCATCATTGCCAAGTACCGTCCCCGCCTCGAGGGCAAACGGGTGATGCTGATGGTGGGCGGACTGCGGCCCCGCCACGTCATCCCGGCCTTCCGGGAGCTGGGCATGGAGGTGATTGCCACCGGCTACGAATTCGGCCACGGCGACGACTACAAGCGCACCACCCAGTACATCGACGATGGCACCCTCATCTACGATGACGTGTCCGGCTACGAGTTTGAAGAATTTGCCAAGAGGTTGAAGCCAGATCTCATCGCCTCCGGCATCAAGGAGAAGTACGTCTTTCAAAAGATGGCTTTGCCCTTCCGCCAGATGCACTCTTGGGACTACTCCGGCCCCTACCACGGCTACGACGGCTTTGCCGTGTTCGCTCGCGATATGGATTTGGCTTTGAATAGCCCCACCTGGGATCTGGTCAAAGCCCCCTGGAAATCCTAGCTTGCCGCCGGGATCCCAAACGCGAACGGCCCTTCCTTCCCCTGCCCCTCATTAGGAGACCGACCATGCCGCAAGATATCCAAGACATCAAAGATCACGCCCGCCTGTTTCAAGATCCGGAATATCAGGCGCTTCTGCAGTGCAAGCAAACCTTTGAAGATCTCCCTTCCCCAGAAGAAGTGGCCCGGGTGGCCGAATGGACAAAATCTTGGGAATACCGGGAGAAGAACTTTCAACGGGAGGCCCTGACGGTAAACCCCGCCAAAGCCTGCCAACCCTTGGGGGCCATCTTCGCCGCTGTCGGCTTCGAGGGAACTTTGCCCTTCGTCCATGGATCCCAGGGGTGCGTGGCCTATTTTCGCACCCATCTCACCCGCCACTTTAAGGAGCCCTTTTCGGCGGTCTCCACCTCGATGACGGAAGATGCGGCGGTGTTTGGCGGCCTCAAAAACCTGATCGAGGGACTGGAAAACGCTTACACCCTCTACAAACCCAAGATGATCGCCGTGTGCACCACCTGCATGGCAGAGGTGATCGGGGATGACCTGGGGGCCTTCATCACCACGGCCAGAAATGAGGGAGTGATTTCCCGCGACTTCCCGGTGCCCTATGCCCACACGCCAAGCTTTGTGGGATCCCACATCACCGGCTACGACAACATGCTCAAGAGCATTCTCAGCACCCTCACCGAGCCGGTGGGCCGCACGGGTAGCAATGGCTACATCAACGTCATCCCCGGTTTCGATACCTACATGGGCAACTTGCGGGAGATCAAGCGCATCTTCGGCTTATTCGGGATCCCGCTGACCCTGCTGGCGGACAACTCCGACTATTTGGATTCGCCCAACGACGGCACTTTCCACATGTATCCCGGAGGAACCCCTTTGGAGGCGGCTGCCCAATGCCTCAACGCCGAGGCTACTTTTTCCTTCCAGCGCTACACCACGCCCAAGACCCTGGAGTTTCTAGCAGAGGCCTCGGGTCGGCCCACCCTGACGGCGCGGCCAGTGGGTATTCGGGGCACGGATGAGTTTTTGATGCAGCTATCTCAGCTAACCGGCAAGCCCATTCCCCCCGAGCTGGAGATCGAACGGGGCCGGGCGGTGGATGCTTTCACGGACTCCCAAGCGTGGATCCACGGCAAGCGGGTAGCCCTGTATGGGGATCCGGATCTGGTGATGGGCTTGCTCAGCCTGTTGCTGGAGCTGGGAGCGGAGCCGATCCATGTGGTGGTGACCAACAGCAACGAGGAGTTCGAAGCCGAGGCGCGGGCACTGCTGGCCTCCAGTCCCTATGGACAGGGGGCAACCGTCTGGGGGGGCAAGGATCTCTGGCATCTGCGCTCTCTGATGTTCACCGAGCCGGTGGATCTGCTGATCGGCAATTCCTACGGCAAATACCTGTGGCGGGATACGGGCACACCTTTGGTGCGCATCGGCTACCCCATCTTCGACCGCCACCACCTGCACCGCTACCCCACCTATGGCTATGTGGGGGCGCTCAACCTCCTTAACTGGATTGTCAACACCATTCTGGATGAGGCCGATCGGCGCAGCATCATTCCCAGCAAAACCGATTTTTCCTTCGACTTAATTCGTTGATGGCCAGAGCAGCGGGATCCCAAAGGCCGGACTTTGTCGGACTTTGTCAAGGATCCCCTGCTCCAAAGACTCCACCCCGCTAAGAGGAACAGCCAAGCCTTACAGGAATCTGATGAATTCTGCGGCAACTTGGTTGAGCTTTCTACCCTGGACATGATTGCCCTGACGCAACCGGGGTCCCGCTAGCGGTGCGGAGCACCATCGACGGTTACCGATTGCCTAGGCGGGCCGTAGGTCTTGGAGGATGGATCCCATGAATTCCTCTATCACCATCAACGACACCACCCTACGCGATGGGGAGCAAGCGGCAGGGGTAGCCTTCCAAATCCCCGAGAAAATCTCCATTGCCGCCCTCTTGGATGCCATTGGCGTACCCGAAATTGAGGTGGGGATCCCGGCCATGGGCGCCGTGGAAACGGAAGCCATTCGCGCCATGCTCAGCCTGGGGCTGCGGGCTCAGCTGCTGGGGTGGAACCGGGCTGTGCCCAGCGATATCCTCGCCTCTATTCGTTGCGGCCTCAAGCGGATCCACATCTCCGTGCCGGTCTCGGATCGGCAAATCGCTGCCAAGTTCCAAGGGGATCGCCCTCGGCTGCTGCGACAGTTGCGCCAATGCGTGGAGATGGCCTTGGAGCAAGGGCTGTGGGTCTCGGTGGGGGCAGAAGATGCCAGCCGCACCCCCCTGGAGCAGGTGATCGAGTTGGCCCAAATGGCCCAGAGCTGGGGCTGTCGGCGCTTCCGCTACTGCGATACGGTGGGCATTTTGGATCCCTTTAGCACCTACAAGCAGATTCGCCGTCTGGTGCAGGCCATCGATATCCCTGTGGAGATGCACACCCACGACGACCTGGGCATGGCCACTGCCAATGCCTTGGCCGGGATCCGCGCCGGCGCTCAGTCGGTGAACACCACCGTCAACGGCTTGGGGGAACGGGCCGGCAATGCCCCCTTGGAAGAGGTGGTGATGGCTTTGCGCTACACCTTGGGGATCGATGTTGGGGTGGATACCCGCCGTCTGCGGGAGCTGTCTCAACAGGTGGCGCGGGCCAGCGGTGCTCCCCTCCCCCCCTGGAAGGCCATCGTTGGCGACAACGCCTTTGCCCACGAGTCGGGCATTCACGCTGCAGGGGTGCTACGGGATCCCCAGACCTATGAGCCTTTCCCACCAGAAGCCGTGGGCGGCCAGCGGCGGCTGGTGTTGGGCAAACACTCCGGCCGGCATTTGCTGCTGCAAATCCTCAAGGAACAGGGGATCCCTGTCGAGCAGATCCCACCTGGCCAACTGGAAAAGCTCCTGGAACAGGTGCGGCAGCACGTCACCCACTGCAAGCATCCGATCCCACCGGCGGAACTGGCCCGTTATTGCCGCGCAACGCTGACGCAATGGGCGCAACACACTCCAGAACCCATCCCAGAGGAGAGCCATCCCGATGTTGTCTAACCGCTTGTCCGGAAAGGAAACTTCCAAATCTCAGGCCATTTTGGCAGCCGTGTCTCGACGGGCGCGCCAAGTAGGCCGCAGCCTAACCCGCCAAGAGCTTTGTCAGGTGCTGGCAGAAATCACAGGAGGTACCCCATGAGCGACGAACTGGAGCTGGATCGCCCTCCCCAATTTGAGCTGGGCGACAAAGTTCGCATCCGTAAGGTCATCCGCAACGATGGCACCTTCTTCGGCCAGCCGGTGGGGAAAATCTTGGCCGTTCCGGGCGACGAAGGTTACGTGATTTCCATTGGCACCTTTCTACAACGGTTTTACGTCTATGCCGTCCACTGCTTGGCCAAAGGCTTGGTGGTGGGGTGCCGTGCCCAAGAGCTGGAACTTGTGGAGAAAGGGCTATGAAAGTCATCCTGCACGAAAGTGCCTACGGGCACTTGATGGTCTACGTTCCCAAAAAAGATCTGGAAGAATCGGTTGTGGCCACCCGTTCAGAGGCCGGGGAAACCATTTTCACCTTGAGCAACGGTTGGGAATTGTCCATCCCGGAGCTGCCGGAGCCTTTGTCTCTGCCCAAGACGGTAGAGGCCAAACGCCTCTAGCCAACGGTTGGCTGAACAATTCAAGCAATTCTATTCCTATCGGCTCATCCTCGAAAGGGCTGAGAGAATGGGTTGAACTCAGCTGTGACATACTCCCATCGCTGACCCTACAGGTACAGCGTGGGCTTCGCGCTTCATCGGGGAGCCTTCGCAAGAACCCTCCACGCGCAGACACGGAATGCCCTACCGCGTAGTTGTACCAGATTCCGGCAACGCCGTTTTGTACAACTACTCCCATCATACACCATGTGGGGGTATCTGTA
>NZ_JANSHV010000184.1:0-2257 GCF_047461775.1 Synechococcus sp. R6-5 | reverse complement strand
ATAGCGTTGCGGAGCAATAATGCAGGGGCCCAAAAGGTTTTTCTCAGTAGCCCGGCTGTCTCAGCCTAATCTGAAAATACTACATTAGTTTATATTGTTGGATTCTTAGTGTTAGAAGTTATTGAAAGTGAGTCTGTTTCCTCGGCGAGGCCAGTTCCCGACTGCCTGTGAAGTTGCATTTGTTGCGCTTATCTCTGCCGCTGAGTTTGCCCCTCTCTGCCCCGCAACTGGAGCAATCCCTCTGTCAGCAAGTTGACCGGGAGCTGGGCCAGCCGGCTCGGCTTCTGCGCTGGAGCTTGACGGCGGTGGAAGGGAATCAAGCCTGGGTTGAGGTGGTCGCCACCACTGATGAGGGCTACTCGGATTTAGACTAGGACAACTCACTCTTAGTCAGCTTCTTGACAGACGTCTGCAAGAGTTTTCCCAATACCCCAGTGGTCTCAGACCAATCGAGAACCAACAGTTTCATTGCTACGTTAAAGAGATGGTTCATATTGATTGATGGAAATGGCTATCGGTACCCTTGCCCATTTTTGTCGTTTGGCCAATGTCTGTCTCTGCATCTGAACCAACTCCGGCTCCACTGCTGGCCGAGCAGCACCCCCCTGTCGCCCTCACCATCGCTGGATCCGACAGTGGTGGGGGAGCAGGGATCCAAGCGGATTTGCGCACCTTTGCTTTCCATCGGGTACACGGTACCTCTGCCCTGACCTGCGTGACTGCCCAAAATACCCTTGGGGTGAGCCGGGTCGATGCGCTGCCCCCCGAAGCCGTGGCCGCCCAAATCGAGGCCGTGGTGCAGGACATTGGGGTGCAAGGGATCAAGACGGGCATGTTGCTGAATGCCGAGATCGTGCTGGAGGTAGCCCGTCAGGTGGAGCGCTGGGCGTTGCGGCCTCTGGTGGTGGATCCGGTGATGGTGTCCCGCACGGGAGCAAAGTTGCTGGCAGATGAAGCCATTCAGGCCATCCGCGAGCGGCTAATCCCCTTGGCCCAGGTGCTGACCCCCAACCGCTATGAGGCGCAAATTTTAACGGGGCTGCAGCTGCAGTCCCTGGCGGATATGCAAACGGCGGCTCAGCAGATTCGCACCCTGGGCTGTGGAGCGGTGTTGGTCAAAGGTGGGGGTATGCCGGGGGAACTGCAGGGGGTGGATGTGTGGTTCGATGGCGAGCGACTGGAAGTGCTGAAAACAGAGCGGATCCCCACCCGCCACACCCACGGCACCGGCTGTACCCTCTCGGCGGCCATTGCGGCACAGATGGCCTGGGGTAAGGATCCCTTTGCGGCCACAGTGGCGGCCAAAGCCTATGTAACAGAAGCGCTGCGACATCCTTTGGCCATCGGGTCAGGGCAGGGGCCAGTGGGGCACTTCTACCCGCTTCTGTCCGGGATTGGCAAACCTGTGCCATAAGAGAGAGGTCACTCTCTCTGGCTGCTATGGCTAGCCCGTCGAATCTTTCTCAGAAGGGATCCCTGCCCAAATGGCGGTTTTGGCTACCCCTACTGCTGCAGCTGGGTATCGTTCTGCTGATACCGGCTCGGCAAGCGCTGACCCTCGCTGTCGGAACCACGATCTACCTGCAAACGGCCCCCGTGGATCCCTATGACCTTTTGCGGGGCCGGTATGTGGCCTTGGGCTACGTCGTCGGTCGGCGCTCCACCCTAGAGCAACTGCCGGGTTGGTCACCTGAATTGGAGACCCCAGGGATCCTTTATCTGCGCTTAGCTCCCCCCGCAGGGGAGCCAACTCAACCTTGGCAAGCAATCGGTGTCAGCCGGGAGATGCCCAAAGATTTGCAGCCTGAAGAGAAAGTGCTGCGAGGCTGGTTTGACGGGCAGCAGCTCAAGTTGGGAATCGAAGAATTTTTTATTCCCGAAGCGATTGGAGATGCCTTGGAAGAGGATATTCGGCGTTACCCTGAAGCCACGCGGGCAGAAGTGAAAGTGGATCCCTGGGGCAAGGCAGCATTGGTCGGCCTCTGGGTAGGGGAGCATCGGTACTAAGTGCTCATTCTGCCCGGCTTTAACGCTTTAACAATTAATCACCATATTCTGACATCCGAACCCGAAGGAGAGCCGGAAAACTGAATGGGGCAGGGATCCCTATCACTTGCCCCTCGAAACCCTGAAGATGGCGAGAACCGGAGCTGTGCCATTGAGGAGCTTGCTAAGTGCTGCACAGCCTTGCTCAGCACCTGAATTAGGGTCATCCCAATTGGGTCAAACTTCTTCAGCTAGAAATCGCAGGAGCCCC
>NZ_JANSHV010000183.1:0-1828 GCF_047461775.1 Synechococcus sp. R6-5 | reverse complement strand
TGCCTTTGGGATCGATCCCCAGCAGGCGCACATATTCCCCTCTGTGCTCCGCCAGGGCAGCCTGAACAGCGGCCAGGATCTCCTGCGGCTGACCGCTCAAATTGCCCAAGGTCTGCCAAGAAGAGGTGCGGTAGCGGCGGGCATCGGCCACCTCCAGGCCAATGCGATACCCCTGCGCCAACAGCGTTCGGATTTCTTCCTCTAGCCCTGAGCCAGACTGAGGGCCGGATGTGCCAGAACTCGGGGCAGCGGCTGCCGAGACGCGGCTGGGCATCCCAGAGACCAGCGCCGGCCCATCGGGGGTTTGGATGATCTGCTCCAGCACCCGCCGTTTGGCCTTGGGATCGATCCCCAGTAGGCGCACATATTCTCCCTGGTGCTCCGCCAGGATGGCCCCCAGCGATCGCACCACCTCCGCCTCGTGGGTGCTGGCGATTGGGCTTTCGCTTTGCCAGGAAGAGGTTTTGAAGCGGCGAGCATCGGCATACTCTAGCCCCACGCGATAGCCTTGGGCCAACAGGGCACGAATTTGCTCCACCACCTCCGGCTTGAGAGGGGATCCGCCGCCGTTCCGGCCATTGCCGCGATGGGAAGAATGAGTCATGGGTGCCGTCTCCGTAGCCGTTGAGTTAGAGGTGCGCTGCAGTTCGTTGCGGATGGGAGCGATACAGACGAGGTTTTCGCTGCACTGGTAGCCCTCTCGCAGGGCTTGGTTGATGCCGATCACGTGTTGGGCAAACTTGGCATCGCTATCCTGGACGTCGGGCAGCCGGTCGGCCTCGGCCTGGGTGGTGATGATGGATCCAGAAGGCACGTACTTGCCTGGGGGGATCTCCACATCCTGGATCAGGCAATGCAACATGATGATGCAGCCATCCCCAACCCGAGCGTTGAACACCGTCGAGCGGAAGCCAATAAAGCAGTCGTTGCCCACGTAGGCCGGCCCGTGGATCAGAGCCATGTGGGCAATGGAAGTGTTTCTGCCAATCCAAACGGAGTAGGGTTGGCCGTCTTCTCCTATCACCCGCCCCTGTTCCAGGCCGTGGATGACCACCCCATCCTGAATGTTGGATCTGGCGCCAATGTGGAAGGGGGATCCCTCGTCAGCGCGAATGGAAGTTCCCGGGGCGATCAGCACCTCCGCTTCCACCCGCACATCCCCAATGAGGTTGGAGAAAGAATGCACGTAAGCTGTGGGATCGATCTTGGGCTCCGCCAGTCGGCGAGACCAGGGCGTTGGCGGTGCAGCATAGGTGTGAGCAGGCATAACCGTGAGCCTCTAGAACGCAGTAGGGCGGACAAGGGCAGCAAGAGAGATGAGAAGGGAAGGGATCCCAGCTAGCGTTGATCGCGCTTGTTGTAGAGAGAGCGACCGCCAACGCTGACCGTATCGATAATCGCCATCACCACTGCATCCAGCGGGCGAGTCTGGTTTCCTTGCGGCTGGCGAGCGGCACTGCCTTGGCTAACCAGCACCCACTCGTCAATGCCGGCCCCCACCGGATCGGCAGCCACAGCGTAATCGGGTTGCGGCTGGCCCTCGAGATCGACGTACTGCACCAACAAAAACTTCACGCCCGTCAAGCTGGGATCCTTTTGAGTGCTGGTGACGGTGCCCCGCACAATGGCAATACGCATCAGGGACGGGTGAAGGGACGGATGGCATTTACCCCTTCGCGGAACTGAGCCACATCCTCGGTGTAGCGAATGGGCAACACGTACTCCAGGTTCTCGTGGGGACGGGCGATAATGTGCCAAGACAACAACTGGCCGCCGTTCACCCGCTTCACCGAGTCAATGCCGGCAGCCACCGAGGCTTGCACCTCCG
>NZ_JANSHV010000182.1:0-15179 GCF_047461775.1 Synechococcus sp. R6-5 | reverse complement strand
TATTATTGACTAGAGTCATGCTCCAGCCTATTCCCAAGTTAGCCATCCAGGCGGCTAGGAAAACTCCATCCACTCCACCAACTGGTTACCCCCATAAGCAAGGGGAGTGTCGAACAAAAACATGCGGGTCAAGGACGTGACCGGTAAGATCCAAGCAGGGATCCCCAAATAAAGAAACGAAGTAGAAACCAACGTGCAACATCAAGTTTTGGGGTTAGGCATTGCGGGGCTGGCGGCAGCGCGGCTGTTGCGGGCCCAGGGCTATGAAGTGCTGGTTTGGGATGAGCAAGATTCCCCTCTTCTCAGACAGCGGCAGGCTGAGCTCAATCAAGAAGGGATCCCGGTTCGGCTGGGGCAGCCTTTTCAACTGGCCGAAGGGGTGAAGCAGGTGGTGGTCAGTCCAGGCATTGCTTGGGATCACCCGCTGCTGCAGGCGGTGCGTCAACAGGGGATCCCGGTGGTGGGAGAGGCGGAGCTGGCCTGGATCTATCTTGACCACCTACCCTGGGTGGGGATCACCGGCACCAACGGCAAAAGCACCACCACGGCTCTGGTGGCGGAAATGTTCAAGGCGGCGGGGCTGCAAGGGATCCCCTGCGGCAACATCGGCCTGCCCCTGTCGCAGGTGGCTTTGGAAACGCTCCAGGGAACGCTAGAGCCGAACTGGATCGTGGCGGAGCTGAGCAGCTACCAGTTGGAGGCCAGTAGCCGCCTCATGAGCAGCACTCCTGGAGGGCCGCCGCGCATTGGGGTGTGGACCACCTTCACTCCCGATCACCTAGAACGGCACGGGACGCTGGAGCGCTATGCCAGCTTTAAGGCTCGCCTTTTGGATCGGGCCCAGTGGCGGGTGCTCAACGGCGAGGATCCCTACCTGTGCTGCCGCCGGCAGGACTGGGAAAATACCTATTGGACTTCCCTTGCTGCCCCGCAACTCTGTTGCGATCAGGATCCCACTGCAACCGTTGACCTGCGGGAAAACCGCCTCTACATCCAGGGGGAGATGGTGGCGGAGCTGGAGGACTTTGCAGAACGCTGCCCTGGCCAACACAATCTGCAAAACCTGCTCTTGGCGGCAGCAGCAGCACGTCTAGCTGGGCTCCCCAACGCTGCCATTCAAAAAGCCATCCGATCTTTTGCCGGCATGCCCCATCGGCTGGAGCGGGTGGCGCAAATCCAGGTGGGAGCCACCCCCATCCGCTTTGTCAACGACAGCAAGGCCACCAACTACGAAGCCGGCTGGGTGGCACTCAACGCCCTCTCCCCACCCATTATTCTGATTGCCGGGGGAAGGGCCAAGCAGGGGGATCCCGGCGCCTGGTTGCGGTTGATTCGGGCCAAGGTGGCCCGCGTGGTGCTGATGGGGGAGTCTGCCCCAGCCCTGGCGGAGGCCCTCCAGGGGATCCACTATACTGACGTTGAGCTGGTGCCAACCCTAGATGTAGCGGTGGAAAGAGCCTTTGCAGCGGCTTGTTCCCTTTCGCGTCAAGCTCAGAGCTTGGGGAAGCCCGCTCAACCCATCACCATTTTGCTGTCCCCCGCCTGTGCCAGTTTTGACCAGTACTCCAGCTTTGAACACCGTGGCAACCATTTCCGAGCCTGCTGCCAAGCCCTTCAGGGATCCCTGGAATGCTGAGGCTCGCTGGCTGCGCTGGCTCACCTTGATCTGGCTGGTGCTGGGGCTGCTGATGCTGTTTTCTGCTTCCTACCCGGTGGCTCAGCGGATCACCGGCGATGGCCTCTACTTTTTCAAGCGGCAATTGCTCTGGGCCGGGCTGGGTCTGGGCTGTTTCTGGGCTCTGGTGCAGATCCCGCTGCGGCGCTGGTTCCCCTGGGCCGGGATCCTCTGCTTGCTGGGAGTTGGCTTGGTGTGGGCCACCCAGGTGCCGGGGTTGGGGGTTTCCCGCCTGGAAGCCAGCCGCTGGCTGGATTTGAAGGTGATCCCTGTTATCCAGCCTTCAGAATTGCTCAAGCCCCTGTTGGTCTTGCAGGGATCCTGGATCTTTGGCCGCTGGTTTCACCATCCCCTCTGGTTCCGCGTCCTCTGGGCGGGCATCTTCGCCTTTGCGCTCTTGGGGATCCTCGCCCAGCCCAACCTGGGCACCACGGCCATCTGCGGCCTCACCCTCTGGGCTATGGCTTGGACCGCCGGGATCCCAGCTTTCACCCTTTTGGCCACAGCGGGGCTGGGGATTCTGGCGGCTGTGGTGAGCATTCTCAGCAAAGATTACCAACGGCGGCGCATCCTGGCCTTTTTGGATCCCTGGGGTAACGCCCAAGGGGATGGCTATCAGTTGGTGCAAAGCCTGTTGGCCATTGGCTCTGGCGGCCTGTGGGGCAAGGGATATGGCCTCTCCCAGCAAAAGCTGTTCTACCTGCCCATCCAATACACCGACTTTATCTTCTCGGTGTACGCAGAGGAGTTTGGCTTGGCCGGATCCCTGTTCTTTCTGGGGTTGCTGACCTTCTACACTCTGCTGGGCTGGCGGGTGATGGGGCGCTGTCGGGAGTTGACCATTCGCTTAGTAGCCTGTGGCTGCCTGATGTTTCTGGTGGGTCAGTCACTGATGAACATCGGCGTGGTCACTGGGATTTTGCCCACCACAGGCGTGCCCCTGCCTTTGTTCAGCCATGGGGGTAGCTCCATTCTGGCAGGGCTGATCACAGCAGGATTGTTGGTGCGGGCAGCCCGCGAAGCAGGGTAAAGTAAGGCTGCATGTTGCCAACCCAGCAAAGGGATCCTTTCACGCAAGCAGCAAACCCAGAGGGCCAGGGATCCCTATTGGTTGGCCTCTGCTTTAGACCGGCTTCTTATGCGGCAAAATCCAGAGCTGACGTTGCAACCGAGCCTAGATCCAGCCCATTTCATCCAAAACGAGGGTAAACACCGTCGCACAACAAGCCACCAACAGTGACACATGAGCCGGTTGACCGTGGGCAATGCAAACACCGGCTGCCACCGAAGCGCCCGCAGCTGCAGAAAAGGTGCGACCTGCCCAATTGCCTTTGGAGGGTTTGTCAGAAGGATTGAATTTGTTAAACATTTTTACAGCAGAAAGAGGATACAAAAGGAATAAACTTCATTAGGAAACGGCCTCAGATTATCACCCCCCGACCTGACTCAAGAAGGATCCAAGGCCATTCTCAATATTTCTTCGCTTAGGCTTCAATCTTTCGTAAAATTGCGCTGAGATGCTCATAATCATCCCGCAACAGACAGCTCAACTGCCGACCTGCCTGTAAAAGCCAGTTGCGATCTCGGTTCAGGATTCGGTAAGTCTGGCGGATCACGGCAGCCACCAGCTCATCGGTTGGGATCCCGTTAACCTGTAGCAGGGTGCGCAAAAACTCGAAAGAGCGGCAAAATTCCCTCACTTCCGTATCGGAGCAGAGATAAACCGGCTGGTGAATCTGGGGAGGCCGTGGCGGCAAGTACTGGTAGACTCGTCCCCCGCTGACAAAGCCGACAATGGCCGCGCGGAAATCGGTGCGCAACATGGCAAAAATTTGGGGCTGTTGCTCCCGCAGCTCCTGAGGGGAGAGGCCCAAAGCCCTGGCGCGGTGGACGGTGTCGATGGGGGCGATGGCGGCATAGCAAACCACGCCATAGATCAGGTTGCCGGTCTCTTCGTCTTGGGAGCGCGTCCAACTGCCGAGAGCAGGCATGGGCGGGAAGGTCAGACGTTCCGGCTCGAAGCACTGGGCCACAAAGGTTGTGGTGTCGGCCTCCACCACTTCTCCAAAAGCAGAGGCAGGCTGGGGAGAGATGGCCTTGGCTCTCATCGCGATCTCAGACTTCTCAAGGGTTGCTGCTGCAAAGGCCGACGGAGGGAGACAGAGGAGTCAGGAGAAAATGGAATTTTTCCAGGTTTTAAGACTTGTGAAGATAGGGGCATCCCCTTGCCCAACATTTTGCCCCTTTTGCAACGTTTTGTCCGATCCCCGGACGGCAAATCGGCAACTCAACGGCCTATGAGATCCTCATTGCTAAGAAAGTTAGCCGATTTTGGGGATCCCTGCGTAATATATTTTTTCACACGCTCCCGCGCAAATTCGCCATCCTAAATATTAGCCATTCTAAGTATTGAGCAGTTGGCGAGCGGAGGGAGAAACAATGAATGCTCAGCAACGCGGCCAAATCATCGCTTCTGAGTGGATGATCGACAGCCAAAACCCGGTACACTCCATTTCTCGGCTCAAGCGTCGGGCGACCTACTCCGATGTAACCCTCTGGTGGTTGGTGGTGCAACTCAACCTGATGGAACAAAACTCTATCCACACCGATCACCGATAGGATGGACGGCACAAGAACAATCGGCTGCACGAAAATCCCAGCCCAGGAACATCCCGGATCCTAAATCCAATCTTAAAACTTAAAAAAAACAAAAGAAGAGCTGAAAGTTGAGTCGGGTTGCACCTCGAACACCAGCTCTTCTGGACAGAGTAAGGAATAGAGATAAAGAAGAACCGAGTCTCGACCCCCCTTTAATCCTCCAGAGGCAAAGCCGCCACCTGGGCCGGTTGCACTGGCGAGGGGAAGAAAGGCCGCTGCACGATTTCAGTTGCCAACACACTGCGCAACTGGGCAGCTACCGCCACCGTTGTGACATCGTAGGTTTGGGTAGCCAGGCGTGGGTAGAAGCCAATGCCGAGGATCGGCAACAGCAGACAGAGGGCCACCGCCATTTCCCGCGGGCGCATATCCCCCAGGTAATCTTCCAAAACTAGGCCGGGATCCTGAGCCCCGTAGAACACCTGACGCAGCATGGAGAGCAAGTAAATGGGCGTCAAAATGATGCCCACTGCCGCCAGCAGGGCAATTCCAGCTTTGAAGGTCGGCGCATAGGCATCGCTGGTGGTCAAGCCCAAGAACACCGTCAGCTCACCCACAAATCCGCTCATCCCCGGCAGCGCCAGAGAGGCCAGGGATCCCGCCGTAAACAGGGCAAAAGCCTTCGGCATCTGCTTGGCCAACCCTCCCAACTTGTCGAGGGCAAGGGTGTGGGTGCGCTCGTAGGTGATCCCCGTCAGGAAGAACAAAACTGCAGCGATCAGACCGTGGGAGATCATCTGCAGCACTGCCCCATTGATGCCCAGCTCCGTAAAGGCGGAGATCCCGATCAACACAAAGCCCATGTGGGCAATGGACGAATAGGCCAAGCGCCGCTTGAGATGGTTCTGACCAAAGGCCGCCAACGCCCCGTAAATGATGTTCACCACACCCAACACCGCCAGCACAGGGGCGAAGTACACGTGGGCTTCCGACAACATGCCCACATTCATGCGGATCAGGCCATAGCCACCCATCTTGAGCAGAACTCCCGCCAAGATCATGGAAATGGGAGCAGAGGCTTCGCTGTGGGCATCCGGCAGCCAGGTGTGCAGCGGAAAAATCGGCAGCTTCACCCCAAAGGCAATCAGCAAAGCCGCATAGGCCAACAGCTCCAAGGCCACCGGGTAAGACTTAGCGCTCAGCTCTGCCATCTCCAGGCTGAAGCCCTCGCCATAGAAGGCCATTGCCAGGGATCCCACCAGGATAAAAATAGAGGCGGCAGCGGTGTAGAGGATGAACTTGGTGGCGGCGTACTGGCGCTTCGGCCCACCCCAGATGGAGATGAGCAGATAGACCGGCACCAGCTCGATCTCCCACATCAGGAAGAATAGAAGCATGTCCTGCGCCAGAAACACGCCCACCTGGGCACCGTACATCAGCAGCAGCAAGAAGAAAAACAAACGCGGCTTATGGGTGAGATTCCAAGCCGCCACAATCGACAGGGTTGTGATCAAACCCGACAGCAACACCAGCGGGAAGGAGAGGCCGTCCACCGCCAGCGACCAGTGGAATCCAATTTGGGGCACCCAGGCGTAGCGCTCCGCCAGTTGCAGAGAAAAGTCCTGCAGGTCATAGTGCCGCGCAAAGACATAGACCATCAGGCCCAAATCAAAAGCCCCCACAGCGAGGGCATACCAACGCACCCAACGGCTCTGGGGGATCAAGGGGATCCCGAAGGCTGCCAGCAGAGGCAAGAGCACCAGCACCGACAGCCAGGGAAACTCAAGAGAATTGCTCATGACCGGGAATAAATACTCATGCTCGATATCTCAATGATATGAAGCTGTGTAAACAAATGGGAAGCGATATTTACAAAAAAATCTGCGCCATCGCGCAGATCTCGAGAAGGTTTCTCCAATGCCAATCATCGAGGAGCCTCGAGGGATCCAGCAGGACAGCACTCCGCCAGGTGGATGGGCCACCCGAGTTGGCCAGAGAACCTTGTGGGGATCCCCCGGCAAGCGACTCCCCCGCTACCGGGGAAGTGGCCAGGATCTACTCGTCTTCGGCAAAGACAAAACGGTGTAGCTCGTCCAGGGTTGGCTCTGGGCTTTCCAGAGCAAAAAGAACCGCGTCCTCAATCACGGCGCTGACCTCCGCGTGGATGGCTTGGAAGTCTGCCTCGGTCATTAGGTTGTGCTCCAGGGCATAGCGTTCCAGTTGCTTGATGGGATCCCGCTGCCGCCAGAACTCTTTTTCCTCAGGACTGCGCAGCTCGTCAGGGTCGGCCAGAGAATGGCCCCGGAAACGATAGGTGATGCACTCCAGCAAGGTGGGGCCTTCTCCGGCACGGGCGCGGGCGATGGCCTGTTGGGCGGCCTCCCGCACTGCTAGCACATCCATCCCATCCACCTGGTAGCCGGGCATGCCAAAAGCCGGGCCTTTGCGGTAAATATCGGTGTCGGAAGTGGCGCGTTCATGGGCCATGCCAATAGCCCAGAAGTTATTTTCCACCACATAGACGATGGGCAACTTCCAGAGGGCGGCCATGTTGAGGCACTCGTAAAACTGGCCGTTGTTGCAGGCTCCATCCCCAAAGAAGCAGGCGGTTACCTGGTCAGTGCCCCGGTATTTGGCAGAAAAAGCAGCCCCCGTCGCCACTGGGATCCCTTCGGCCACAAAGGCATAGCCCCCCAAGAAATTGTGCTCCGCCGAGAAGAGATGCATGGAGCCGCCCCGACCCTTGCTGCAGCCGGTGGCCTTGCCGAACAACTCTGCCATGACCGCCCGCGGCGGGATCCCGGTGCTGAGGGCATGCACATGATCGCGGTAGGTGCTGCACACGTAGTCGGTGGGCTTGAGCGCCTTGATCACCCCCGTAGAGACGGCCTCTTGGCCGTTGTACAGATGCACAAAGCCGAACATCTTGCCCTTGTAGTACATTTCGGCGCACTTGTCTTCAAACAGGCGGCCCAGCACCATGTCTTCATAAAGAAGACGAGCCTCTTCGGCAGAAATGCGAGCAGTTGTGGAGCGCGAAGTGAGTTCTTGAACCATGCTGCGGTGCAACGAATCAGAGGTATCTTAGGCGGTCAGCAGCGAGCTTTGCGGTTTGCCCATTATCTCATGCTCCAGTCTGTCTGCCACCTTACCTGGAAATCCCATCCTGCAGGGCCGAAAGCGGTTGTTTCGAGGCCAAGGGAGTTAAACTGAAAGGCTAGGGCAAGAGGCGTTTCCATTGCAGCAGCCGCATCAGGACTCCGTCCCGCAAACGCGAATCTTGAACACCAGAGGGGGGGTTTCTTCTGCTCTCGGCTTGGACGTCGATCTGCTGGAGCCGGGGGCAAGAGGTATTTGGCCAGCCAACGTGACGGGGTGCGCCCATGGGAGCCCGTTGGGTTAGCGGTTTTGCGGCGGTGTTGTTTGCGTTGGCGGTCACCCTGCTAGGGGGCTGGTATTTTACTGCAGCCATTGGGCTAATCATTTTTTTGGCCCAGTTGGAGTTTTTTCGCTTGGTGCAAGCCAAAGGCAATGCGCCGGCCATGCGCACCACCATGTTTTCCAGCCAGGTGCTGGTGATTTTGCAGCAGGTGAGGCCGGAGTGGACCAGCCCTGCCTTTATCGTGGCGGGATCCATCATCTGTTTTTATTTGCTCTTTAAGCCCAAGGTGGCCACCATTGCCGATATTGCCACCTCGATTTTGGGGTTGTTCTACTGTGCGTTGCTGCCCAGCTTCTGGATTCGGGTCAGGGCCTTGTCTTTTGCGCAAGGGCTGGGCGAAGGGCTATGGATTACGCTGCTGGCCATTGGCTGCGTGATCGCCGCAGATGTAGGGGCCTACCTGTGTGGTCGGGCCTTTGGGCGCACCAAGCTCTCCATCCTCAGCCCGAAAAAGACGGTGGAAGGGGCGGTAGCCGGGATTGCCGCCAGCATGACCCTTGCGGTGGTTGGAGCCTATTACCTGGGCTGGCCGTGGAGCTGGTTGAGTGGGGGCATTCTGGGGTTTTTGATTGGGTTAACCAGCCTGCTGGGAGATCTCACAGAATCTCTGATGAAACGGGATGCAGGGGTGAAAGATTCCGGGGATCTGATCCCGGGCCACGGTGGCATCTTGGATCGGGGAGACAGCTATGTGTTCACCGCGCCACTGGTGTTTTACTTCATGGAATGGCTCAACGCTTACTCTGGGCTCTAGAGCCATCTCGTAAGCCTGCCAAAACCCAAGAACGCACACCAGTTACAAGTGGAGGAGCCCTCAATTCAAAATGGCTTGGCACTCGGGAGCCTCTAAAAACTCGTCCGGCGAAATGAGGTATCCTGGAGGCGCAGTCACAGGCACGAACCCCTCCAAGTTCAACTCGGTTTCGTCGTAAACCACCAGTTGGCTGATACTGAAAGTGTGATGTTTGTATACCTCTACCTCGAGAATGCGGGCTTTTCGCTGGATAATCCAAGGGGTCTCCCCTTCTAGTTCAGAAGGGGCCAGAGGGCGATCTAGGCCAAACACGAACTCTCCACTTCGACCGACGAGAATTGCCTCCAGGCTACCGGGCTTTCCTGCACCTACAAAGCAAAAAAAGTAGTCAGAGTGCGGGATAAAATACAGGCCTATCAGGGGTAGTAGAGGCGGCCAGGATTGTTCATCCGGATGAAGGCGAGCACTGAAGCAAGCTTCATAACCTGCCAGAGAGCCTGGTTCAAAAGGCTCCCCACGACAAAGTAGGATGTCTCTCTCTGATCTCTTCCAGTCCTGTTGCGCCAAGGCAGGGATCCCAGGGGATAGAGCCATCAGAGCCATCAGGACCGTTGCCGTCAATGATCTGGACATAACGCCGTACCCAAAGCTGAGGATGGTAGTACCCTAGCTCGAAATCCCTCTCTAGCCGTGTGATTAGGGTCAAGACCGATGGGCCACTCTACCCCGAAGGGCAAAGGGTTGAACTGCTACTCTATAAAGATAAAGTGATTCATCAAAGTGATTCATCCTTCTCAGCCGTTGGCCTATCCTCCCTATGACTGCTGCAATTTCCTCCGCCAACCTGCCCAGCCAGTACAACCCCTTCGAGACCGAGCCGAAGTGGCAGCGCTTTTGGGAGGAGAAGGGCTTTTACGTGGCGGATCCCAAGGCGCCGGGAGAGGCCTTTAGCATGGTGCTGCCCCCGCCCAATGTGACGGGCAACCTGCACATGGGCCATGCTTTTGCCTTTACCCTGCCGGATGTGGTGACGCGCTACAAGCGCATGCGCGGCTACAACGTGCTCTGGCTCCCCGGCACAGACCATGCCAGCATCGCCGTGCACACCATCCTGGAAAACCAACTGCGCCAAGAGGGCAAGACCCGCTTCGATCTGGGCCGCGAGGCTTTTCTGGAGCGAGCCTGGGCTTGGAAGGAGCAGTCGCAGGGAGCCATCAAGAGCCAGTTGCGGCGGCTGGGTCTCTCGCTGGACTGGACGCGGGATCGCTTTACCCTCGACGAGGGGTTGAGCCGGGCGGTAACCGAGGCGTTTGTGCGGCTGTACGAGGCGGGGCTAATTTACCGGGGGGAATATCTGGTGAACTGGTGCCCGGCCACCCAGTCGGCGGTGTCAGACATTGAGCTAGACGACAAAGAGGTCAAGGGCCACCTGTGGCATTTTCGCTATCCCTTGGCCGAGGATCCCAGCCAGTATCTGGTGGTGGCCACCACTCGGCCCGAGACCATGCTGGGGGATACGGCGGTGGCGGTGAACCCCCAAGACGAGCGCTATTGCCATCTCATCGGCCAGTTCATTCGCCTGCCCATTAAAAATCGCCTCATCCCCATCATTGCGGATGAGTATGTGGATCCCTCCTTTGGCTCCGGGTGTGTGAAAATTACCCCGGCCCACGACCCCAACGACTTTGAAATCGGCAAACGGCACCAATTGCCCTTCATCAACATCCTCAATAAAGACGGCACCCTCAACGAAAACGGGGATCCTTTCACCGGCCTAGATCGCTTTGTGGCCCGAGAAAAGGTGGTGCAGTGGTTTGCCGAACATGGCCTGCTGGAGAAGGTGGAGGACTACACCCACACCGTTCCCCACAGCGACCGCGGCGGCGTGCCCATCGAGCCTTTGCTTTCCATTCAGTGGTTTTGCGATGTGTCGGGGATGGGAGCCCGCTGTTTGGAAGAGGAATACCAACGGAATAGCCCCCGCTTTATTCCCGAGCGCTGGGCCAAGGTTTATACCGGCTGGCTGGAAAAGCTGCGCCCCTGGTGCATTTCCCGGCAACTGTGGTGGGGCCATCAGATCCCGGCTTGGTATCCAGTCCTCAATGGCCAGCTTCTCGAGGATCCCCAAGCTTTTGTGGTGGCCCGCAACGGCGAGGAAGCGCTGCTCAAGGCACGGGAAAAGTTTGGCCCAGAAGTTGAGCGGGTGGAACAGGATCCCGATGTGCTGGATACCTGGTTTAGCTCTGCTCTGTGGCCCTTTTCAACCCTGGGCTGGCCGGAAGAGACCGAGGATTTCAAACGCTACTATCCCAACTCCCTGATGTCCACGGGCTTTGACATCATTTTCTTCTGGGTGGCCCGCATGGCCATGATGGGATCCCAATTTACCGGCCAGATTCCCTTCAAAGATGTGTACATCAATGGCCTGGTGCGGGATGAGCACGGGGCGAAAATGTCCAAAACCAAGGGAAATGGCATCGATCCCCTGGAGCTGCTGGACAAATACGGCACCGACGCCCTGCGCTATGCCCTGGTCAAAGAGGTGGTGGGGGCAGGGCAGGATATCCGCCTGGCCTATGACCGCAAGACCGGGGAGAGCGCCAGCGTGGAGGCCGCCCGCAACTTTGCCAACAAGATCTGGAACGCCTCCCGCTTTGTGCTCATCAACTTGGAGGGACAGACCCCCGCCCAGCTGGGATCCCCTGCCCCCGAAGCGCTGGAGCTGGCCGATCGCTGGATCCTGTCGCGGCTGCACTCCACGGCCACCCAAGTTATCGCCGAGCTGGAAGCCTATGGCCTGGGCGAGGGGGCGCGCCTGCTCTACTCTCTCATTTGGGATGACTTTTGTGACTGGTACATCGAGCTGGTCAAGCCCCGGCTGCGGGGAGAAAACTTGGCTTCCAAGCGCACAGCGCAGCAGGTGCTGGCCATCGTTTTGGAAACCATTCTCAAACTGCTGCACCCCTGGATGCCCCACATCACCGAGGAGATCTGGCAGCTTCTCACCCAGGTCAATCAAACCACTTCCATCTCTGTGCAGCCCTATCCCACCCCGGATCCCACCTGGATCGACCCCCAACTGGAGCGGGAGTTTGGCTTGGTGATCCAAACCATTACCAGCCTGCGCAACCTGCGGGCAGAAGCCGGCCTCAAGCCCCATCAGACCATCAGGGCCCTTTTGCTCACTACCGATCCCGCCGAGCAGCGGATCCTGACGGCTGCCCAAGCTTATATCTGGGATCTGGTTAAGGCCGAGGCTTTGGAGATTACGGGATCCCTGGCCACGGAGCCCAAACAGGTGGCGGCTGCAGTGGTGGGCACGGTGCAGGTGCTGATGCCCTTGGCAGGACTGGTGGATGTGGAAGCGCTGCGGGCCAAGCTGCAAAAAGACCTGGCCAAGCTGGAAAAAGAGGCCCAAGGGATCCGCGCTCGCCTAGAGAACCCCAATTTTCTCAACCGGGCCAACCCTGAAGTGGTGCAAGCCAGTCAGGAACAACTGGCAGAGCTGGAAGCCCAGATGAGGTTACTGGGATCCAGGCTGGAGAAGCTGGGCTGAGGTGGCGTCAGCGCAGGTAGGGCAGCGGAGTGTTTGGGCCGGGCCAGTTGGGGTGTGAAGGCAATGTCCCCAGAATTTCGCGAAATCGAAGTGGTGAACCCCTGCTTCTGTGTTAGGATAGAAGCTGAGATTGTTATCGGTTGTAGTGCTCGTTTCTTCTGGTCTTGACGGATTTTCACGTTTTGTATTGGCAGACGGCTCTCCGAACATCTCACCCTTTGTTACTCTCTCTTTCGGAGATCGTCTATGTCGATTTATGTTGGCAACCTTTCCTTTAAGGTGACAGAAGCGGATTTGACCGCTGTTTTTGCTGAGTACGGTTCTGTCAAGCGGGTGCAAATCCCCACTGACCGCGAGACAGGCCGCATTCGGGGCTTCGGGTTTGTGGAAATGAGCTCTGAAGCAGAGGAGCAAGCCGCCATTGCTGCGCTGGATGGGGCGGAATGGATGGGGCGCGACCTCAAGGTGAACAAAGCTCGTCCCCGGGAAGAACGCCCCACCTCAGGTTTCCGCTCTGGTAACGCGAACAGTGGCGGCGAGCGGCGGCGGAGTTTTCAATCTCGCTATTGAAACGCCCGCTAGGGCTTCCCGGTAGCTGGCCAGGGGGCACCTAGGCGCGAGCCGGTCTTGGGCTACGATTCCGGGATCCAGCTGTTTCTCTAGCCTGCTTCCATTGTTCCAACAGAGGAGTTGATGAGGGATCCCGATCAACTCCTCTTACTCTTAAGATTCTTCCTTGCTCCCTGAGAGAGGAAAATAAAACGCTTGGCTTGGGTTACGGCGAGTTCGGGGATCCCTCTGGCCAAGGATCCGTTAGATCGGCGGTCAAGGGATCCCAGTCCCATCCCCAATCGCGGGCAATGGCCTGAGTAATCCCCAGTTGTCCGTGGCCGGGGTAGCGGGCCAGCGCTACCACCAGATCAACAAGCTGCTCGCCGGCAGGGATCCGGCCAAAGATGTGCAGCCCATCGCGAATCTGGGATTCTTTTAGCTCGCAAAGATAGCCATCCAGGCGATTCCAATCTTCTTCTTTTTCCAGGTTGAACTGCTGGTCTAGATGCTCTGCTCGAACCAGCTCCTGAATCTGGGCGCGAATCAGCGGGCAGCGGCCTGGATCCATCTGTTGGGCCTGCACGTACTCATCCATCAACCGTTCCAAATCCGCCAGGGGGCCGTACAGCTCGGCGCGGGTAAGGGGCGGGGTGAGGTGGTCGATAATCACTGCCTGGGCTCGCCGCTTGGCCTGGGATCCCTCTCCTGGGTCGTTGACAATGAAGGGGTAGAAGTGGGGCATTGGCCCCAGAGCAACCTCCGGGTAGCAGGTGGCGGAAAGGGCGGATCCCTTGCCGGGCAGCCATTCCAAGTTGCCGTGCTTGCCCACATGCACCACCGCTTGAACGGCGAAGACCTGCCGCAACCACAGGTAAAAAGCCAGGTACTCGTGGGGGGGCACCAGATCCGGGGCGTGGTAGTTCAACGAGGGATCCCGGTCGTAGCCCCGCGGGGGCTGAATGCCTACAAACACCTGCCCTAACTGCAGTCCCACCACGGGAATATCTCGAGAGGGCGGATCCCCCCACTGCCGGACGAGGTCGGTCTGGATGGGCTCAGGCAAGCGGGCAAACCACTCTCGATAAAGGGCAGCAGAAAGGCATTGCCGAGCCGGGCGCAGGGATCCCAAGGGGTCGTAGGTCTGGCCTTCGGTTAGCCAATGGATGAGTTCATCTCCAGTCTGGGGCAGGGGATCTACTGAGTAGCCAGCTCCCGCCAAAGCTTTGAGAATTTCCACACAACTGGCAGGGGTATCCAGACCCACCCCATTGGCCAGTCGCCCGTCCCGACTGGGGTAGTTGGCCAAAATCAGAGCCAGACGGCGCTGGTTGGCAGGGGTACGCCGCAATTTCACCCAGTTGGCCGCCAAATCGGCTACAAACTCCACCCGATCCGGCACAGCCACGTAGGCCACCACCTCCGTTTGCAAGTGGGGATCCCGCTGTTGAACCGCTTTGAAGGAAACGGCGCGGCTGATGATGCGCCCATCCACCTCCGGCAAAGCCACATTCATGGCCAGATCCCGCGCCCCCAATCCCCGCGTGGAGTTCTCCCAGCTCTGCCGGGATCCACCGCTGAGGATTACCTGCAAAACAGGCACATCCAACTCCTGCCACAGCCTCACGTCGGGCTGGTGGCTGTCCAACCGCGCCAGCGAAAAACTGGTGGTGTTGAGCAACAGGTCAATCTGGCCGCCGAAGTGATCCCGAATGGCTGGGGGCAAGTCTGGGTCTTGAAGGCTATAGGTATACAGGCAAAGGGGTTGTAGCCCCCGCTCCACCAAGGCTTTTGCCAATTGATCCACCGGCTCTGTATTCCCCGCCAGAACATGGGCCCGGTAGAGTAAAATCCCCACCTTGGGAGCTTGGGGATCCGCCAGCGGAGCTATGGGGGGTTGATAGATCCCTAGACGAGGCAGCACTTGAGGATCCGGCACCGAATATTGGCCCCCCAGAAACTCCCTAGCCAGAAACAGCAGACAGGCAGCCACATTCTCCGCTCCCCCCTCCAGCCAGTACCGCCACACCCGATCCGCCACCGCCAGGGGCACAGTGGAATGGCTCACCAAATCCCAGTCGGGGCGATCGTCCCCAGGAATGACGATCAGGGTGGATCCCTCCTCGGCGGCCACCTGCTTGGCTACCTCCAGGCCATAGCTCCAGTAGGCCCTTCCCCCCAACAGGCGAAGGAGCACCACCTGCGCCCGCCGCAGCACCCTCTCGGCATAGTCATCCAGGCTGAGGGGCTGTTGCAACTGCAACAAATTGGCCGCCCGCACCGCCGGAAAATCGCCGGGCAACAGGCGCAGGGCTGCGCTCAAGGCCGTGAGATCCGTATCGGCTGCCGAAAGGATAACGATGGGAGCGGGATCCTGCTCCAAGAAAATGACGCCGGATTGGGAAGGATCCCATCCCCCTGGCAAAGCAGCTATTCGGTGCATGGCCGCTCTCCCAAGGGAAGGAAGCTCAGGCTTAGCGACTGTACTTGAAGCACAGAAGCACCCCAGCTCCCAGCGCTCAACTGGTCAGGAAGGGCTCCCGTAGTGGTTCCCGCTACCCAAGCATTGCCCTGTCCAAAGTGCTCCGCACCGCTGGCGCGAAAG
>NZ_JANSHV010000181.1:0-13356 GCF_047461775.1 Synechococcus sp. R6-5 | reverse complement strand
AGCAGTGTTCAGCGTAAATGTATCAGGCCTTCAATCTTCGGAAAGTAAGCCGATGGGTACACCTGCACAGCCAAGATGGGATCCTAGATTCACAGTCTTCCCCAGAACTCCAGATGACAACTCCCCCCGAAAAGCCTGATCCCAAAATGAAATCGGGATCCCTGCGATCCGGGCTGAGCATTGCCCTGTTCCTGTTTTTGCTGGTGTTGGTTTCCTACTTGAGTCTTAACTTCGTGCTGGCCTTGGTGGACAAGCTCAGGTGACCACTCCGTAAACCGATCCCCCGGCGTCACCCCGTTGCTGCCGGCCCAGATTTGCCGATAGCCCTTTGTCGCCAAGGGCAGGAAAGATACACTGGATTTACAGGACTTAACACCTTCTCTCAGTTGCCCCCTTGCCACCATGAGCCCCCTCTTTTGGTTGAGGCTGCCCTCTTTCTCCTGGCCTTCGCCGGGATCCCTTAAGCTTTATTCCAGATCCTACTCTGGATCTCAACCAGGGCCGACCCTAGCCCGCCGGGATCTTTCCTGGAAGCGTTGGCTGCGCTATCTTTATCTGCGCCTGTTGCGGCTGCAATCGTCGCCAAAAGAAATTGCCCGTGGCTTGGCGGTAGGGGTTTTTGCCGGCTGTTTCCCCATCTTTGGCTTTCAAACGTTGGCCGCTCTGGTGTTGGCTGTTCCGTTTCGGGGCAATAAGCTGGCGGCGGCGGCAGGAACCTGGGTGAGTAACCCCTTCACCTATGTGCCCATCTATGCATTCAACTACCAGGTGGGGGAATGGCTGCTGGGATCCCGAACTGTCCTTCCCACCACAGAGCTGGTGGCGGCCACCTGGCAAAACTGGATGCAGTGGGGCTTGGAGATGTCGGGCACGCTGTTTGTCGGCTGTGCGTTTGTCGGTTTTTGGGGATCCCTCGTCAGCTATTTTCTGGGGCTGTGGTTGGTGCAGCGGATTCGTCGGCGGCAGAAAATGGCCGGCAGGGGTCTGTGAATGGGCGCAAGGCGATTCAGAATCCCAACTGAGAACCCAATCCTGGACAGTCTGCAGGTGCAGAGATCCATCCGTTTTCACAGAGCTTTTCACAGATAAGGTCTCATGATGGAAGACATGCGAGCGTTGTTGACAGACCTCAGCCGTCGCTCCCAGCGATGGGGGGAGCAGTTGGGATCCGCTTTGCAGACGGGTATGAACCAGCTCACGCAAGCCCCTCAGCCCATTGTGTTGCTCTCTTCGCGGGAACTGGAGAAAATGCGGCGGGCTTGTCGCCTGGCGGCAGATCTGCTCAAGCACTTGGAGCCGATGGTGCGGCCAGGGGTCACCACCCAAGAGCTCAACGACGAGGCCGAGCGATGGACGCGGGCGCATGGGGCCAGAAGCGCCCCTTTGGGCTACCATGGCTTTCCCAAGTCCATCTGCACCAGCGTCAACCACGTGGTCTGCCACGGCATTCCCAGCCCCAAGCAGATCCTGCGAGAAGGCGACATCATCAACATCGATGTCACCCCGGTTTTGGATGGCTACCACGGCGATACGTCCAAAACCTTCTTTGTCGGACAGCCTTCTGAGCGGGCGCGGCGCTTGGTGGAGGTGACCGAAGAATGTCTGCGGCGGGGCATTGCTGCCGTCAAGCCGGGGGGGAGAGTCGGCGACATTGGCGCTGCCATCCAAGAATATGCCGAGGCCCAGGGCTACAGCGTGGTGCGCGATTTTGTCGGGCATGGGGTGGGACGGCAATTCCACACTGCTCCCCAGATCCCCCACTACGGCGAACGGGGAAAAGGGGAGAAACTCCGCCCCGGCATGGTGTTCACCATCGAGCCGATGATCAACGAGGGCACCTGGGAGGTGAAGGTGCTCTCCGACGGGTGGACGGCGGTCACTTTGGATGGCAAGCTCTCGGCCCAATTTGAACATACGGTCGCCGTTACCGAAACCGGTGTAGAGATCTTGACCCTGCCTTCCCAAAGCCCTTGAGCCATCATGAACAGCGCCCCCGCTCTCCGCCTGCGCCTCTCCTCCGAGAACCTGCTGCTGCTGCTGGCGGCGGCAGTGGGGTTGGGCACGGGGCTATCGGTGGTTGGATTTCGCTACTTGATTGGCTGGTGGCGCTATCTGCTGCAGGACACCCTCGTGGATGGCATCGGTAAGGCCGCAGAACACTATGGCCTGTGGCTGCTGGGATCCTGGCCGCTGGCTTTGGCGCCGGTGTTGGGGGGCCTGCTGATCGGCGCTTTGGGGGCAGTTGTGCCCTTTCCCAACTTGAGCCTCTCCAGCTTGGTGAGTCCTGCTCGTCCTTTGGCACTTCAGCCCTGGTGGATCCCGCTCAAGCTCCTGGCGGCTGCCATCTCGTTGGGTGCGGGAGCTTCCCTTGGCCCTGAGGCTCCCAGTGTGGAAAGTGGCGCTTTGCTGGGATCCCTGCTGGGGCAAAACCTACGCCTCTCGCGGGAGCGGGTGCAACTGTTGATGGCTGCCGGAGCAGCGGCTGGCCTGGCGGCAGGGTTTAACGCGCCCATTGCCGGGGTGTTTTTGGCGCTGGAGCTGGCTTTGGCCCGCACCTTCACCACTTCTGCTGTCAGTGTGGTGGTGTTGGCGGCGGTGGTCTCCGCCTTGATCGCCCAGGTGGGGTTGGGGGCACAACCCGCTTTTCTTTTGCCCACCATCACCCAGCCGGCTTTTGTCTTGCCGGACTACGAGATCCACAGCTTGCTGGAGGTACCTCTGTATCTCGGCTTGGGCTTTTTGGCCAGCCTGGTTTCTATGGCCTTCAGCTACACCCTGGAGTGGGGCAAGCACCTGTTCAACAGTGGCCCCCTGGCGGCCTGGCCGGCTTGGAGCAAGCCCATTTTGGGGGGCGGGATCCTGGGCTGCGCAGGTTTGGGGATCCCGTTGGCGTTGGGGGTGGGCTATGAAACCATTGAGTCGATTCTGCAGGCCGTTCCCTTTTCTCTTGGCCATCTGGGCCTGCTCCTATTGGGCAAGCTGTTGCTGAGCGCTTTGAGCCTGGGCAGCGGCTTTGTGGGGGGAACCTTTGCCCCGGCTTTGTTCATGGGGGCAGTGCTGGGGGCAGGCTACGGTCAGGTGCTATCTCAAGCTTTGCCCTTGATTGCCTTGTCTCCCCCTGCTGCCTACGCCATGGTGGGCATGGCGGCGGTGTTGGCGGCCAGTGTGCGGGCTCCGCTGACGGCCATTTTGCTGCTGTTTGAGATGACGCGGGACTATCACATTGCGCTGCCGGTGATGGCGGCAGTGGGTTTGAGCATCTGGCTGACGGAGCAGTTGCATTCGCCGGCCATCTACCCTTCCGCCCGTCGCTATCGCCACGCAACGCTTGACGGAGTCCTTGGGCAGGAGCCTAGAGAGCTGACGGTGCAAGAGGTGATGGTGCCCCCATCTCTTTTGCTTCGGCAAGACACACCGCTGCGAGAAGCTCTGGAGAGTTTGCTGCAGCAAAAGTGCCATAGCGCGTTGGTGGTGGACGGACAGGAGCGGCTGCGGGGCATTCTCACCCTGGAAGATCTGGAGCGGGCCTTGGCCCATAAGGAGGCGGCGGAGTTGGCGGAGCTAACCGTACAGGAGGTCAGCCAATCTCCGGTTCTCACCACCTTCCCCGATGAGGCGGTGGCAGTGGCAGCCGAGCCGATGTACGAATACGATTTGCGCCAATTGCCGGTGGTCTCGCGGGAAGACCCGGAGCAGATCGTCGGCCTGTTGGATCGAGAGCGGGTGCTGCTCTCCCAAGAGATTCAATCGGTGCGGCAAGCCCTGGAGTTGGAAGTTCCCCCAGCAGAGAGAGACGCCGGCAGGAACGGACAAGAGGGGATCCCAGATGCTTCTACTGCGCCCGCAGAATAGAGCCCTGCTGTCGGGATCAACGCTGCCGCCCAGAAGGGCAGGTGGGACGCAGCGGGCAGCGGCCACATTCGGGCATGCGGGCCTTGCAAATGCGCTTGCCCAGCCGGACAAAGTTGACGTGCAGGGAATAGGCTTTGCCCCTGGGGATCTGGGGGGAAAGCTGAGCAAAGGTGTCGTCGGGATGTTTGGCCCGCACCAAGCCCAGACGGTTGGCCACTCGATGCACATGGGTATCCACCGGGCAGAGATCCCGACCCAGCCCGAACAACAACACACAGGTGGCGGTCTTCAGCCCTACCCCTTTTAACGAGAGCAGAAAGTCGAGGGCGCCGGCGTCGTCCAGGTCGCGCAGAAAGTCGAGGCTCAGGGATCCCTGTCGTTCTTGAATGGCGGCCAAGATCTCCTGAATGCGGGCTGCCTTGAGGTGGGCTAAGCCGCCGGAGCGGATCACCTGGGCCAGATCTGCCGGGTCGGCAGCCAAGACCGCTTCCCAAGAGGGAAAGGCGGCTTTGAGGGCGCGGAAGGCACGGCTGCTGTTGGCATCGGTGGTGTTCTGGGAAAGGATCGTGCCCACCAACTCGTCCAGGAGATCCGGGCGGGGGGAAAGCCCATCGGGAGCCCGCTGGGGGATCCCGAAGCACTGCTCTAGCCGCATCAACAGCGATTCCATCCTGTCGGCGGGCGGGAGTTCTGCCAGCAGGGTTGGGGACTCCGCCGCTTTGGCGGGCACAGGCGGGCGTTGGGAAAGGCTGTCCAATCTTGGCTGTACCACGGCTTAACGGGCAGAACTTTGGCGGATCTCCTGCAACAGGCGGGCAAGAACCTTGCTGGCATTGGGAGGAGCTGCGGCCTGCAAGCGAGCGGCCATTTGGGCAACCACCTGCGGCTGGGCCAACCAGGTCAACACCGTTTGCCGCAGCAAGTCCAGATTCTCTTCGGATTCTCGCATGACCACCCCCCCACCGCGCCCCACAAAGGCCAGAGCATTCTGATACTGATGATCTTCTGCAGCAAAGGGATAGGGGATCAAAATGGCCGGGGTGGCGGTGACCAGCAACTCCGCCAGGCTCATGGCCCCGGCCCGGCTAATGGCAAAGTTGGCCCGCTGCAACAAGGCAGCTACATCTCGACGGAAAGGAAAGGGCCGGTAGCGGGGATGGCTGGGGATCCTGGCTTCCGGATCTTGAGCTTCGCTGCCGCCGGTCAAATGCACAATCCAGGCCCCCGCCTCCAACCAAGCTGGGGCACAGGTGGCCACCATGCGGTTGAGGCCCCGCGCCCCTTGGCTGCCCCCCATGACCACAATGAGGGGATCCCCGTCGGGAATGGGGAGGTCGGCAGGGAAAGGCTGGGGCGTGTAGAACTCGGCCCGCACCGGCGTGCCCACCACTTGGGCAGCCACCCCTGGCAAATGCTCTGCCGTCTCTGCCATGCCCAGCGCCACCACCTGACAAAATCTCCCCAACCAACGGGTCACTTTGCCCGGGATCCGATTGGACTCGTGCAGCAACACCGGCACCCCCAGCGAACGGGCGGCCAAAATGGCCGGAGCGGCAATGTACCCACCGGTGGTCAGGACAATATCAAACCGTCCCGACATAAGGAGTCGGCGCACTTGTAGGGTGGCGCGGGCCAGTTGGGCCAAGGCCTGCAGCCTGTGGAGAGGGGATCCCTGCCAGCCCGACATGACAACCCGGTGCAAGGGATAGCGCTCCCGCACCAGCTTCCCTTCCATCCGATCCGGCACCCCCAGCCATTCGATCTGCCAGTCGGGCAACTGCTCGGCAATAGCCAAAGCCGGAAAAATGTGGCCACCAGTGCCACTGGCAGCAACCAGCAGCCGCGGGCGTGAAGCTGGATCCTTGGCGCGTATATCCACCCGTGTGCCGATTAGGGATCCCTGAGATCTGATCTAGATCTTCAGGAGTTGTTGGAGCTGACATAGCGCAAGAGGGTGCCCCGCTGCCCCAGAATAAACCCTTGCTCGGGGCCGAAAAACTCAATACTGTAGAAGTTGGCGGGGATGTTGCTGAGTTTCTTGGCCTGCTCCCAGGTTTTGCCACCATCAGGGCTGTGGATCAGGGTAGCGCCACCCCCCACCACCCACAGGTCGTGGTCGTTCTGGTAGGCGGCATTGAGGTAGCCAAAGCTGAGGGCCCGCCCTGGACGCAGCGGTGACGACCACTGGCCGGAGGTGAAGTCATCGGTAAAGGCGATCTCCGCCCCTTGGTTCAATTTCCAAGCGCTGCCGTGGGGGCCAAAGCCCATGTTTTGAATGCGGCGGGAGCTTTCCCGCGGGTAGGGCTTCCAGGTGCGACTTTCAGGAGTGTACAGAAAGTAGAAGCTGCCCCGCGACGACACCGCCAGATATTCGCCTTCAGGGCCGCGGGCAATGTTTTTGATGGCCCCAATCGGCTCATCCACTTGGGCATGCCAGGTCTGACCGCCATCTTCGGTGCGGTAGATGGCCCCCACATTGGTCACCATTTCGGCGGCGCCAGGGCCCAGAGCCTGGATCAAGAGCGGCTCCCCTGGCAGTTGGTTGTTGAGGCGGATGGAAGTCCAGTCGGATCCCTCGTTTAGGGTGTGGAGGAGGATCTTCGGCTGCCCGGCCACCCAGCCTTCTGCCCCAGCAAAGCTAATGGAGGCCAGGTAGGCTTCCGGCTCCAGACCCGGCAGCTCCCGCACCTGCCAGTGCAGACCCCCATCGCGGGATTCCAGCAGCGTCGCCTTGTCTCCCACCAACCAGCCATGGGAAGGGGTGGTGCCGGTGAAGGCAATGTCCAGCAGAATGTTCTGGGTGGGCACTTCCACCTGCTCCCAGGGCACCACCCGCATGTTGGGCATCCGCGCCGCCATTAGCAGCACCGAGACAGCAATCAGCAGCACCAGCCTCAGGGGTTTGAACATCTTGACCCTCACTCGACGAAATAAAAACTCATCAAAAATAAAAATCCCAGCGCCAATCCCAAAAAGATCAGCAGGTTCTTTTGGGCAGGGGTCATCACATTCACCCCCAGGCCATAGCGCAGGTTCTCTTGAAAACCCGAAGGCTTGCCTTTGGCACCCACTGCTTGGAACAAGCGCTTGTCGGCTCGGCACACCGGACATTTCCAATCGGCTGGCAATTCCTCAAACGGCACGCCCGCCGGGATCCGATTGAGCTGATCCCCCTTAGCCGGTTCGTAAACATAGCCACAAGAACGACATTCGTAGCGCTGCATCCGCAGGGGATCGCTGAGCTGCGCATCGGTTTCATCTTCCGGCAACTCAATGAGCTTCGGTGTCTGGGGAGAACGGGGTTGAGCACTGGGATCCGGTTGCGAGCCATTCATGGTCAGGGATCCATCTGCATCGTCGATCCTATTATGAGAGGAATTGTTACAAAAATCTACTCAGACCCTTTCTTGTTGCTCAGGGGGATCCCGCACCAGCCTGGGATGCCGACCTGAAGAGACTTATCCGGTGGACACAGGGATCCACCAGGGGGATCCTATGTTATGTTTTGGCTATCCTGCCCTCAGTGTTGTGCAAGCGGGTGCCTTTCATGACCACGCCCCCTCGCCGACCAGTCCTCAATCACGTGCTCATCGTCAAGGATCGTCACGGGCCAAAAGCCTACTGGTTGACGGCTGAGCTTTATTCGTTGGGCCGGGATCCGCGCAACAGCATTCGCATTGACTCCCAGTACGCCTCTCGCTACCACGCCATTTTGGTCAAAACAGAATCCCCCTCTTCTCCCGATGGGTTTACCTACCAAATCATCGACGGAGACATTCAGGGCACCCCCAGCACCAACGGCCTTTACGTGCGTGGGCAACGGGTGGAATTTCGGGATCTTGAGGACGGGGACGAGATTCAGTTTGGCAACGATGCCACTGCTACCTACTCGCTGCAGAACAAAGATCTGGATGAAATTCTGGCTACCTTTGAAAACACCCAGATCGTTGGGCTGTAGGAAGCTGCCTTCCCTGTTGGGTCTTGGCCTGTCCCGTCTGCATGCTGGTTGAAGGGTTAACCGGCGCTTGGAGAGGGGATCCCGTCGCCGTATTTTCGGGATCGCTTGCTGGTAAACTGTGTCATACGAAAAAACAAAGCTGGGATCCCTGCTGTTTTATTGGGCTTTCTGCTTGCGGGATCCCTTCCTTCTGTTGTCTCTAAGGGAGGATCCATCTTGCGCCCCATCCTCATCGCCGGCAACTGGAAAATGCACAAGACTCAGGCTGAGGCTCGCGAGTTTCTGCGAGAGTTGGGCCTGGCTTTACGGTCATCGCCGTCAGGGTCAGCATCCCAGCGGCAGATCATCTTGTGTGTGCCCTTTACAAACCTAGCGGTGGTGGCAGAGCAAAGCCGCGGATCCGACATAGCCGTGGGAGCACAAAACCTACATTGGGAGGATCAGGGAGCTTTTACCGGGGAAATTTCCGGCCCCATGCTGGCGGAATTGGGGGTGCGCTATGTCATCGTCGGCCACAGCGAACGGCGGCAGTACTTCGGCGAGACGGACGAAACCGTCAATCGGCGTCTGGCAGCCGCCCAGCGGCACGGGCTCACCCCCATCCTTTGTGTGGGAGAAAGCCAGCAGCAGCGGGAGCAAGGCTTGACCGAGTCTTGGATTGTGGGGCAATTGGATCGCGCCTTGCAAGGGATCGATCTGGGGAACTTGGTGATTGCCTATGAGCCCATTTGGGCCATCGGCACCGGCCATACTTGCGCAGCCCAAGAGGCCAACCGGGTCATCGGCTTGATCCGGCAACACTTGGGCAATGCCCAACTGCCCATTTTGTATGGCGGCTCGGTGAAGGCCGGCAACATCGACGAGCTGATGGCCCAGCCTGAGATTGACGGTGTGTTGGTGGGAGGGGCCAGCCTAGACCCCCAAGAGTTTGCCCGCATCGTCCATTTTCAGGCCCTAGCTCCCGCCTAGGCCGCTAGCGGGATTGTCCCCACAGCAGGGCTACCGGGAAGGATTTCAAGACAACGCCCACCGGCAAGGTTTCGCCGGCAGGGATCCTTTCCTGGGTTAGCCCGTTCACCCAGTCCAGCCGCTTCCAACGCGGCAGATGAATTTCGGTATCTGCCCAAACGGATTCTCCCAGAGGATCTTGGGTTTCGTCGATCAACTTTGTTAAAAAACGCGGCACTACCGTGAGCAATACCTGCTTACTGTGCTGACGGGCAAAAGCCACAACATGGTCAGCATGGGATCCGCTGATTTGCAGAGGAATGTAGCTGCCCTCGAGAAACAATTGGGGCTGTTCCTGGCGGGCCTTGAGCACGTGGTAAATCAGAAACAGCTTAATGCGTCCGTCGCTGCGGTGTAGTAGCAAATCCGCAATGAGTTGGAGAGGATCCTGTTTAACCCGCCGCTGAATTTCTTCCAAATAGGCGAGGCGACGGGAAAAATCCACAGGCCGACGATTGTCGGGATCCACCATGCTCAAATCCCACAGTTCCGTGCCTTGGTAAATATCCGGGATCCCAGGGCTGGTCAGTTTGATCAGCGTCTGTGAGAGAGAATTAAAAATGCCAAAGTGAGCAACTTTCCGTTGGAAAGGCAAAAAGGACTCCAAAAAGGGGTTAGGACCTTGAAGGATCCGTTCGATAAAGGCGGTAGTGGCTTCTTCGTACTCGGTATCGGGGCGAAGCCAAGCGGTGTGGACCTTAGCTTCCCGCACTGCTTTGATGGCATAGTCTTTGACCCGCTGTACGAACTGGGGCACCTCTTCCGGTTGGAAGGGATAGGAGCCGAGCAAAGTTTGGTAGAGCAAATACTCGTCATTGCGATCCGGCAGTTCTGAGCGCTTGGCTTGTTTGCTGCGGACTTTGTAGCCGAGGTTCAGTTCATGCCAAAGGTTGATGTGCTTTTCCCACTCGGCGGGGATTTCAGAAAGCACATTCAGCCGGGCCCGCACATCTTCGCCACGCTTGGTGTCGTGGGTGGCAGAAGCATTCATGGACAGAGGCCACCGAGCTGCCCGCTCTTGATTAAAGCGGTGAAACTCTTGCACCGAAAGGCCAAAGCGACAGGGATCCCCGCCAACTTCATTGAGAGATAAAAGGCGGTTGTACACATAAAAAGCAGTATCTTCTACCCCTTTGGCCATGAGAGGGCCGGCCAACTGCTGCAAGCGCATGGCAAAATGGATCTGCTCATGTTTCTCTTGGTCTGATAAATTTTCCAGAGACTCCAGGCAGAGAAAGCGCTGAATAAAATTCAGCTCATTCACCAAAACGGGCAGGTTCTCCTTGGCCTTCTCCACAGCTTGACGAACCACCTGTTGACCTTCTGGACTGAGGATCCCTTCGTGGATATAGACGCGGTAGACCGGAAAGCACACCAAAACTTCTACCAAAGCTCGACGTAAGCTGTAGAGGGTAAAGTCATTGGCATAGCGATGATGGCTGGTGATCTGTTTGAGCAAAAAAGCAAGGTTATCCATATCTCCTGACAGGTTGCGCTCGATGATCAAGCGTTTTTTATCTTCGATAACCTGCTCTGGGGCATATCGCAGATTTGTGAAGTTTTGATAGAGAGAGTCAAAAGCCTCTGCATTTTCTTCTTGACAAAAGATGCCGTTGAGCTTAGCTAAAAAATCATAGCCCGTTGTGCCTTGAACCGGCCAGCTTTGGGGCAGACTTTCATTAGCCTCTAGTATTTTTTCTACTACGATGTAGAGATTTGGGCAGCGTTCCCGCAGGCGATGGAGATACTCTTCGGGATTGAACAAGCCATCGATATGATCGATGCGCAAACCACTAAAACGCCCCTGTTCTGCAAGCTTAAAGATAAGCTGATGGGTTTTGCGAAACACTTCGCGATCTTCTACCCGCAGCGAGATCAGCTCGTTAATGGTAAAGAAACGACGATAATTGATCTCCTCAGCACCCACCTTCCAGAAGGAAAGGCGGAAATGTTGCCGCGCCAGAAGACTATCCAGCAGGTCAAAGCTCGACGGATCCCCTGGCTTGCCGTTAAAAATGGCAATGTTCTCGTCAAAAAAGCTCTGGATAGGTTGGCTAGACGTGTAGAGTTCCCACAAAGAATGCTTGGCAAAGCTAATTTGATCGGTGCGCTCCAGGAGATCTTCCTTGCTAGGGATAAATTTCAGGCTGAAGAGAATCCCGAGTAACTTGACGTAGTCGGGATGGCTGCGTCCCAATTTTCGCCGCAGTTTGCTCAGGTTGTAGGTAAAAACATCCGCATAGGTGTCAATATTGAGGGGGAACCTCAAGTTGTAGTAGTTAATACTTAGGCCATCGGCATCATAACGAAGCTGGATTTGACCCGACTCCAAACATTTGTCGTAGAAATCTCCCAAGAAAGGGGCTAAGATTCTGCCTTTGATCCCCAGGTAAGAGTGATTCCAATTCACATCAAAGTAGTCAACAAAATCTGAGTTGGGGCCACTCTCCAGAACATCCATGAGCATCTGGTTCTGGCCATCGTAGGCCATGTGATTGGGCACAATGTCCTGGATCCAGCCTATTCCCTGCTGATTGAGGGCTTCCCACAAGAGCTCAAACTTTTCGCTTCCCCCCAGTTCCTGGTTAATCTGCCTGGGATCCACCACGTCGTAGCCGTGGGTGCTGCCTTTGCGGGCTTGGAAGATGGGAGAGGCATACAAGTCACTGATGCCCAGCAACTTCAGGTAGGGAACAATCTGTCGTGCTGCGTCGAAGTCAAACCCAGCATGAAACTGAATGCGATAGGTGGAAGTCGGGATCCGCATGATGACCTTAGAACAATGACAAAGAAGCCGAGCTTGCCAACGGCATAGGGTCAAGAGAACAGATGTATCTAGGGTAGCGGCTAAGATCAAGGAGTCCTGCAGGGGAGAGGCGAGGTTAGTGAACTTGTCAAGGCCACAGAGGAGCGCTTCACCCCCGGTAAGGGGGCCGGCAAGGATGGCGAGGTGGGCAGGGATCCTGCTCGTGGGTGGGCTGATGGGGAGTTGGCGGAGTGAGGCAACCTGGGCAGAAAGCGAGTTTCGGGTGGGGAGTGAGCTGGTTTTGACCCTGCGCACCCCCGATGCCCCCGCTCGCCTCCGTCTGCTGAAGCAACGGTTGGAAGAGATTTTGCTACAGGCCAGCAGCCCTCAGGTGCAGGTCAGTCTGGATATCCCCAGTCCCAATCCCTCGACGACCGGCAGCGGGGATCCCCCAGCTCAAGCCGCTCGGATTCTTTTGAACCAGCAACTGCTGTTGGAGGTAACTCCAGCTGATGCAAAGGCTCATGCTGCTCCCCAACCGGCAGATCTGGCAAGGATCTGGGCGGATCGCCTGCAAACGGTGTTCAACCAGGAATCCAGTCGGCAGCAACTGTTTTTGGGATTGGGGCTGCCCCCGCACTTGACCTGGCAAGGGCGACTCTATCGCCGCGCTGAGCGTGCTGCCGCCGATACTGGGCGCTTTGTTACCGATGGCACTCGCATTCAAGATCATGTGGTCTATTGGGAGATCCCCTCTGGAGAAAACCCGTTTGATTTTACTGACAAGCCGACCCTGCCGGATCCGCCGCCGGAGCGGCTATTTTTGTTGAATCGCCACCGCCAGTTTGTGCCCTACGAGTTGTAACCGAAGTCCTTTCTCCCTCTGTTGTCTATTGTCTATGTCGTCCATTCAACGAGAACCTCGGATTCTGTTGGGCCTGCGGGCCGACCAATTTCGTCATCCCGTGGATCTGCAAGCCACCCGCTCTCTGCAGCAAGTGCCGGGGCTGGGCCTGCTGATTCAAAATTGGCTTGGCTCAACGGCAGGACAGATATTTTATCTGGACAACATTGCTTCCAGCATCCAAATTAACGAGCATCAGTTGCCGGAAATTCATCAGCTTTTGGTGCAGGCCTGTCGCATCTTGGATCTGGAGGTGCCCCAGCTCTACGTGCGGCAGAACCCCACGCCCAATGCTTACACCTTTGCCATGCAGGGGAAAAAGCCCTTCATTGTCTTGCACAGCTCTCTGCTGGATCTGTTGGAGCCGCCGGAAATTCAGGCCGTGATCGCTCATGAGTTGGGCCACTTGAAGTGCAATCACGGGGTCTACTTGACGATGGCCAACATTCTCATGCTCTCCACCAGCTTGCTCCCCTTCGGGGGGTTGTTTTATCAGGCGTTGCAGGATCAACTGATGCACTGGCTGCGGTGTGCCGAGTTTACCTGTGACCGGGCGGCGCTGTTGGTAGCCCAAGATGCCAAGACGGTGATCTCGGTGTTGATGAAATTGTGTGGGGGATCCCCGCAATTGGCCTCCAAGCTGAACGTGGACGCCTTTTTGGAGCAGGCCCGTACTTACGACGAGCTGGACGGGGATCTGTGGCAGATGGAGCTGAAGCAGATGCAAACGGTGGGGCGCACCCATCCGCTGCCGGTGCTACGGGCCAGAGAAATCGAGCGTTGGTTCCGCAGCAACACTTATCAGCAGATCCTGGAGCTCCAGGGATTGGGCTCCGCACCGCGGACGTCAACGGCTGCTTCGTAAACTACCCGACTCCGACCGCTAAA
>NZ_JANSHV010000180.1:0-14602 GCF_047461775.1 Synechococcus sp. R6-5 | reverse complement strand
TTTGGGGGTTAGAGGCATGCTCTGCCGCCAGCCCTATTGCAAAAAGCTTGCTTGGAGCTGGCCTGCAAGGAAGGCTAGAATCTTTTACTATGGGTAATCCTCTCCAGCCGCTCCCTTAGCCGCACTGTGCCAGCATGTATACCATTTCCGACTTTGACCGCCTGATCCAGTTTCTCCCGGTGGAGATCCGCCCTGAAGTGCAGATCGAGATCGGCACCCCTGACCAGTCTCGGGTTGTGCAGCCGTTGTGGCGCTTCCCCTGGCAAAAGTACTCTCGCTTTGCCATTGACCTCAGCCGTTGGCAGAAGCTGAGCCCTGACCAGCAGAAGATCTACTTCTTGCGAGAAGCGGTGATGGCCACAGAGCTGGCTTTGGGGGATAACTGGTCGGCGTTGTTGCTGTATCCCGCCTTGATCGGGGCCGGCAGCATGGGCATTTTGGTGGAGCTGCAGATGGGAGACAACCTCGGTGTTGGCCTAGCAGCCGGGTTGGCCGCTTCGGCGGTGTTTCTGTTGCGCAAAGCGGAAAAGGGGCAAAAAGCACAAGTTGCAGCCGATGAATTTGCCGTGCGCTATGCCTCCCAGAATGGCTACACCTCCGAGCAAGCTGCTGCTATCTTGCTGAGTGCGCTGCAGCAGGTGGCCATCCTCGAAGATCGCGTCAAGAACGACTACGACACCACCATGCGCCGCCGCAACCTGGAGTTCTTGGCGCAGCGGGGTTTGGGATCCGGCACCTTGACCATCAATCCTAAGTACCGCAACAAAGGCCAGAGCTCCAACCCCGGCCCCAATCCTTACCAAAACCCCTTCCAGCGCTGAGTCTTCAAGGCATGCGCAGCTCCCCTTCTACCTCGAGGCGGGTGTAGGGGCCGACGCGAAGGAAGCGCTCCCCCAGCATCTCGGCGGCGGCAGGCTGGATCCAGCCCATGCGCTGCAGCAGGTGCAAAGCCAAAGCATATTTGGCCCGTGCAGCTCCATCCTGAACCTTGATGGCCAGGCCCATGCCTTCCCCCACCCGGCCAATGCACTGGATCCCTTCAGCACCCGATTTGCTCACCAGATCCCCTTGAGTGGCCCGCATCAATTCCGTGTCGAAACACCCCTGTCCGGCCACCATCTCCGGGTGATGGGTCATGGCCCGTGCTACCGATTCCAAGTCGGGCCGCTCGCCGGCGGTCAGTTGGGCGAATAGAGAAGCCAGGTGGTTCAGTTGCAATTGGTAGGTGGGCACCCCACAGTCATCCCGCGCAAACAAAAACTCTTCCGAGGGCATTTGCAGCAAATCCGCCAGCTTGGCCCGCACCAGGGCTTGCACCGGATGCTGCCGCTGGGCGTAGTCTGACAAGGTCCAGTTTTGGGCGCGGCTGGCCACGAGCATGCCAGCATGTTTGCCGGAGCAGTTGTGGCACAGGGGGCTGGGCTTGCCGGGTGGGGTGGGGCAGACCAGCAAATCGGGGGACAGATCGGCCCGCCACAGTATACTGAACACCTGCCGCGCATGAGCCGTGGTGCCCTGATGGGATCCGCACATGATGGCAATATCTTTCTCAGTGAGGCGGTAGCGCTCGCGGATGCCGGTGGAGAGCATGGCCAGCGCTTGGAAAGGTTTGAGGGCAGAACGGGCAAAAACAGGGGTGGTGCTGTTGCCGGCCATGGCCAGAGAACGCCCGCGGCTATCGGCCACGACAGCTTGGCAATGATGGATAGATTCGGTCAACCCCTCCCGCAAGACATGGATTAAGAGTTCAGGGGCGGTGGAACGATTCTCAAATGACATGAAAACCTGGGAAAGGGCTGACGAAGCTGGGAAAGAGGGTGTGTACTCTTCAAATCATACGCGCAGATCCTACGCGAGAAGTTGGCGGGATCCCCTAAAGTAGCAAAATGGAACCCTTCCGCTCGGATCCCTGACCTCTGCCATGTCCTCCAATCCCCTGGTGTTTTTGGTCTGTCACGGCAGCCGGGATCCCGATTATCAGCAGGCTTTGGCAGATTTGTTGGCCCGGGTGCAGCAGCAGCTGGCTCCCCAGCCGGTGGAGCTGGCCCAGTTGGAAGGTCAGCCTCTCACCCTGGCCGAACAGATTCAAGGACGGCTGGCAGCTTGGCTGGGCGCAGGCCGATCTCCCGATCAAGTGGTGCTGCTGTCGCTGTTTATGGGGGGGGGATCCCATGTGGAAGAGGATTTACCGGCTGCGGTGAAGCAGGTTCAAGCTCGCTGGCCGCGCCTGCCCATCCGGTTAACACCCCCCATTGGCCAGCACCCGGCCCTCCTGGATCTGTTGGTGGCTCGCATTCTGGCTCCACAGCCCTCTTGCTCTGCAACGCTCAGGCAATCCGGCGAACGGGCAGATGCCTGGATTGTGCTTGGCCATGGCAGCCGTCTGCCGGGGTTTGCCGCCCAGCTCCAAGCAGGGATCCAAACTGTGCAACGGCGCTTGCCCGAGATCCCCTTGCATGTGGCTTTTGCTGCCCAGTCCCCCACCTTAGAAGCGGTCGTGATCCATTGCTTGCGCCTTAGCCAGTGCCGTCTACGGGTGCTGCCGTTTTTTCTCTTTCCAGGCGGTCTGCTGCGCGCCCTACAAGAACAGGCTCAGCGATTACAGCGGGAATGGCCTCTGCTCCAAATCCAGGTGGAGCCGCCCCTCTGGCGGGATCCTCAACTGATGCAGGCCATTGTGGAGACACTCCAGGCTTTTAGCCCGGCGCTGGAATAGCCGAATCTTTCCCGTTCCCTCAAAATGGATATTTCCAACAGCAATGACGCGACCAGGACTTGAGATGGGCAAAGTGTATTTGGTGGGGGCAGGGCCTGGGGATCCAGGGCTGCTGACGGTGAAGGGAAAGGCGCTACTCGCCCACGCGGATGTGGTCATCTACGATGCTCTGGTGGGATCCTCCATCCTGGAGCTGATCCCGCCGACGGCAGAACGGATCTATGCTGGCAAACACTGCGGCGCTCACACCTTGCCCCAGGAGCAGATCACAGCCTTGCTGATGGAGAAAGCTCGGACGGCAGCCGTGGTGGTGCGGCTCAAAGGGGGGGATCCCTTCATCTTTGGGCGAGGCGGCGAGGAGATGTTGGCTCTGGTGCAGGCCGGGATCCCGGTGGAGGTGGTGCCGGGAATTACGGCGGGCATTGCCGCCAGCGCCTATGCCGGGATCCCTCTCACCCATCGCGACCTCAGCTCTTCAGTTGCTTTTGTTACCGGACATGAGGCGGCAGGGAAATACCGCCCTCAGGTCAATTGGCGGGCTTTGGCCGGGGCGGTGGAAACCCTGGTGATCTACATGGGCATGCACAACCTCAGCCACATTGCCGCTGAATTGTTGGCCGGAGGGAAAGCTCCCGACACCCCGGTTGCCCTGATCCGCTGGGGCACCACCCCTGAGCAAGAGATTCATCTGCTCCGCCTGCAGACTCTGGCTGGGCAGCCCTCGCCCGTAGCACCGCCTTCAATTGTTGTGGTGGGAGCGGTGGTCAGCCTGGCCAGCTTGTTGCCCACTTTGCGTCCGCCAGTCTCGTATTGCTCCGCAGCGCTTGCGCAACCGGAATCTCCATGAACGCCTTCTTTCGCAAGTTGGGTGCCCTCTTCTCCGCCTACTACGCCTACATGCTGGAGTACCGGGCCGAGCTGATCCTGTGGGTGTTGGCCGGATCCCTGCCCCTGATCATGATGGGGGTGTGGAGCGAGGCAGCCCGCTCAGGAGACTTCTCGCTGTCTGCTCTGGAGTTCATCCGCTACTTTCTGGCGGTGTTCCTGGTGCGCCAGTTCACCATCGTCTGGGTCATCTGGGACTTTGAGCGAGAGGTGGTCGAAGGCAAATTATCTCCTCGCCTGTTGCAGCCTCTGGATCCCGCTTGGCACCATGTGGCCAGCCACCTGATGGAGCGCTTGGCCCGTCTCCCCTTTACCCTGGTTTTAATCGCCCTTTTCTTCGTTCTCTACCCCCGTGCCTTTTGGATCCCCTCTTGGGCACAGGTGGGGCTGGGATCCCTGGCCATTCTCCTGGCTTTTGCCCTGCGCTTTCTCATGCAGTACACCCTGGCGCTGCTGGCCTTTTGGGTGGAACGGGTGACGGCCTTGGAGCAATTCCATTTTTTGGTGTACTTGTTTTTCTCGGGGGTGATCGCTCCTCTGGAGGTGTTCCCACCACCCGTGCGCCAGGTCTTGGCCTGGACACCCTTCCCCTACCTGGTGCATTTTCCCGCCAGCCTCTGGGCAGGGATCCCGGTGGATATTCTGCGCGGCTTTGGCATGGGCCTGGCCTGGACGGGCCTGCTCTGGCTGGCTAACCGCTGGTTGTGGCGCAAAGGCTTGCAACAGTACTCGGGAATGGGAGCTTAGAGGGCCAGGTTCAGTCCCTCATTTCACAGCTACCGTAGTCTTCAGCTTTCAACCAGGCCACCCTTGAAACCACTATTATGGGTCAAGGCACCCCAGCCAAATGACGAATCCTGTCCGTCTCCCTAAAATAGCGACAGATAACAGGTGAATAGCGCTTTACCCTTTTCCCTAACAGCCTCCTCGGGTTCTCATGAAGCGTGTACTGGTCGTAGATGACGATCCCCTCTCCCTGAAGGTGCTGAGCCGCCACCTGACTCAGCATGGCTATCGGGTTTCTACAGGCGCTTCGGGTGTAGAAGGGTTGCGCCTGTTTGCCCAAGAGCAGCCGGATGTGGTGGTTTCAGATGTGGTGATGCCGGAAATGGACGGCTTTGAGTTTTGCCGACAACTGCGCCAACAGCGCGGCGGCGAGCTCGTCCCCTTCATTTTTCTCTCTTCGCGGGGAGAGATCGATGACCGAGTTCAGGGCTATGAGCGGGGGGCGGATGACTACATCATCAAGCCCTTTGAACCCCTGGAACTGGTGGCCAAAATCGAGGCCCAGATTGAACGCTCCCGCCGCACCCAATCGGAAATTTTGCGGCTAATCCAACAGCAGTCCCAGCCAAAACCGGAAGCGGACCCCCGCCCCACCCCACCCGAATTGCCTCTGACCCCTGCTGAGGAGCGGGTCTTTCGGGAAGTCATTCGCGGCTTCACCAACAAGCAAATCGGCGAGAAGCTGTTCATCAGCCCGCGCACTGTGCAAACTCACCTGACCAACATCCTCAGCAAGCTTTCTTTGGAAAATCGCTCGCAACTGGTGCGTTTTGCCTACGAACGGGGCTACACCGCCGAAGAGGAGCCGGGCCAGAAGGGATCCCTTTCAGGCCAGGTGTAGCCTCAAAACAGCACGTGGCGCTTTTCGCACCCGGCAGGGGATCCGCTCCTTGCCCAAGCGGACAAATGCCTCGTAGCGATGGCAGCCGGAGAACCCATAATACTCCCCTTCCACTTCCAAAACCTCAATGGGCTCCTGTAGGCCGACTGCTTCAATGGAAGCCATCAGCGCCTGCACCTTATCCGGATCCGTTTGCCGCGGCAAAGGGCGGCGAATTTGGGCAAGGGGAATCTCGCGAATCTGCGCCATGTTGAACTTTCTCCCTAAGCAAGCTACTTAATCATACTCGTTATGACTTTGCTCTATCAAGACTGGCAGAGGGGATGGATTCTCAGGCCAGAGCATGGCAGGATAACACCATTCCTCACTGCTCTCTCCCTCAGTAGCCAACCCAGCCATGTGGCAACTCCTCAAAGCCTTATGGGGAAAGATCGCCGGCCAAGCCCCCCCTGCACCCCCCGCTGCCGCGCCACGACCACCCCTTGACAAGAGGCTGGTTCAGCAGCCCTCTCCCCGGAATGTCCCTGCTGCAGAGGCCGCCCGCAAAGAAGAAGCCCCTGAGCCCACACCAGAACATCCCACCCCAAAAGTTGCAGTAGCTCAACGGGGTGAGGAACCTGTGGTGTGGATCCCTTCTCAGGAGAAATCCCCAGACTCTGTGGCAGTAGAATCCCCCATCGGCCCGGCTCAACCCACCTCTACCGCCAAAAGCATCAGCAGCTTCTGGGCCATGACCGACACCGGATCCCGCATTTCCCGCATTGCCGCCACCACCGACAGTGGCCGTGCGGTCAGTTCTATTGCAACTGCCAGGCTCCGCCAACCGGAATAGAGGCCGGGATCCCTCTGGCTCCAGAAAAAACTTCAGGGCAAGTCAGGAATAGCTCCTATCCATTCCTACCCACCACTGCAGGGATCCCCAGGGGGCATTGGGCCGATAATAGACAGGTAGCGTTGGGGGTTCCAAGCATGCTGGAGATGATCTTTAACGGGGCCAACTGGTTTGCTTTGCCCTTTTGGGCAATGATGATTCTGCTGCCGGGTTGGAAGGTAACCCGCAAGGTGATGGAATCGCTTTTGCCCATCGCTATTTTGGCGGCGGTTTATTTGTATCTTTTGGTCACCGGGTTCAACGCGGATGTTCTCAAGGAATTTTCCGACCCTCAACTGTCTCTGACCAGCCTAACCAACCTATTCAGTCAACCCGCCGTTATGGCGACGGGATGGGTCCACTACATCGTCATGGATTTGTTTGTGGGCCGCTGGATCTTTTTGGAAGGGTGGGATAAGCGAGTATGGACAACCCATTCTCTGATTTTGTGCTTGTTTGCCGGGCCAGTGGGCTTGCTCTCCCATTTGCTTACGGTGGCAGTTGTCCAGGCACGCCGGCAAAACCAGGCGCAAGGAAGGACTCAAGAGACAGGAGTGCCACAAGAGTTGGCTAACCCCTAGGGATAGGCTCTATCGAATAGGGATCCAGGCTCGCATAGCAGGAGGAAGTCCTAAGAGGCTAGGATCAGGGGTAGGAGCCCTCAGCCTTGAGGCCAGAGGAACTGTTTGATGAGGAGTGGAGGCATAGCTTGGTTTTTGCGTCCTCAGCGGTGGCTGTGGAGCGGCCTTGGAGCAGCAGCCCTTGTGGCCCTCACGGCTGGGGCTAGTTGGGCACGGCTTTTGTTGGAAGTGCGCATGACCATGGGCCTGCCCATTAGCCCTAACTACTGGTACATGGTGGCCCTTAGCCGAGCTGGTAGCCCTGGCCCCACCGCCAACCTGGTAGATCCCAATGTCCGGGTTGGGCCCAACGAGTACACCTTTGTGCGCGACTGGGACTACCTGATTCGGGTTACCCCTCTTAACGAGGAGGCCGTTTTGCAAGCTACCATCCAGCGCTTTGGTGAGCAGGAGCGAGAGTTTGCCGTTGGCTTTAACCAAGTGCGGGTGGAGCGCGTTAACCGGGACCGCGACACCCTTAGGTTTCGGATTGACCTTTCGGAGCTCCAAGGTCTGGACGGGCAAAACCAGGATATCCAGGTGGCTTTGCTCACTGCCCGCGCCCCTTTTCGCGTGGCTCCTGAAGAGACCAATCTAGCCATTGATGCCACCCGCGGCGAACTGCCCAACTACTATCGCCTTAGTCTCTCCAACCAGCGGCAGGTGGTTGTCGACGATCCCCAGCGCCAAGAGACCATGCGCCGCAGCCGTGAGTTACTCCAGCAAAGTGGATCTGGAAGCGGCCTCACCCGCGAGCTCATTGAGGGAGGAGCCCTGGAGATTTTGGCTGCCAACATCCTCACCTTTGAGCTACGCCTTCTTTCCTCTTCCAGTTTCTAGAGAGAAACCTTAATCTATCCAGGTGGCCTCTGGCTTTGGCCTGAGAATGAGAGCAGGGGGACTGCCGTGGTGCAGGCAAGATGGGAGCACTTTGAACACATGGCTGACATTGGTGTCCGCGGCTATGGGGCAACGCCGGAGGAAGCCTTTGCCCAGGCAGCTTTGGCCCTGACTGCGGTGGTCACTAGCGTGGATGAAGTAGCTCCCAGAGAACACCTAGAGATCGAGCTAGGAAATGCAGGCGATCTGGAACTGTTGTTGGTGGATTTCCTGAACGCAGTGATCTACGAGATGGCCGCCAGAGGCATGCTCTTTGGAAAAGTCGAAGTGCACCTGGCAAAAGAGCATCTCAAGGCCAGCCTGTGGGGGGAAAGAGTTGACCATGCCAAGCACCGACCGGCGGTAGAAGTTAAGGGGGCAACTTACACGGAACTCAAGGTAGCCCGAGAGGGTGAGCTTTGGGTGGCCCAGTGCGTGGTGGACGTGTAAGGGGAGGCAACCTATGGATATCAAGAAACTTGAGCGTGTGGATGAGACAGTCTGGCGCATTCCTCCAAAAGGCAGAATGCGTGTCCCGGTCTTGATCTTTGCCGACGAGGAGTTAATCCGGGAAATGGACGACAAAGTGGCCGAGCAGGCCAGCAACGTGACCACCTTGCCAGGGATCGTTGGAGCCTGCTACGTGATGCCAGACGCCCACTGGGGCTATGGCTTTCCCATCGGTGGGGTGGCGGCCTTTGATGCGGAAGCAGGGGGGGTGATTTCCGCCGGCGGCGTGGGATTTGACATCTCCTGCGGCGTGAGAACCTTGCGAACCGGGCTAAAGCGCGAGGAAGTGGAGGAGATGGCAGAGCCCCTAGCCAATGCCCTGTACGCGAGCGTACCGGTAGGGCTCGGCAGCCGCAGCAAGATCTCCTTGAGCGACAAAGAGATGGAAGCTATGCTCGAAGGCGGAGCAGAATGGGCTGTTGCTCAGGGCTACGGCAAGAAAGAGGATCTGGAGCGCATCGAAGAACATGGCCGCATGCGCGGAGCAATGCCGAGCGAAGTCTCCGCCTACGCCCGTGAGCGCCAGCGGCGCGAGATGGGAACCCTCGGTTCGGGTAACCACTACCTCGAAGTCCAAGTTGTTGACGAGATCTACGATCCCGAGATTGCCAAAGGCTTTGGCCTTAAGTCGGGGGAAGTGGTGATTACTATCCACTGCGGCTCCCGTGGCTTGGGTCACCAGATCGGCACTGAGTACTTGAAGAAGATGCAACAGGCGGCTAAAGAACACGGCATAGAGCTACCTGATCGCGAGCTGGCCTGTGCGCCCTTGAAGTCCAAAGTGGGGCAAAGCTACCTGGGAGCAATGCGGGCGGCAACCAACTGCGCTTTGGCTAACCGCCAGATCATCACCTACTGGGTGCGAGAGGTGTTCGCTGAGCTTTTCCCCAAAGCTGAACTCGACCTTATTTACGACGTCTCCCACAACACCTGTAAGGAGGAAACCCACGAGATAGAGGGGAAAAAGCGCCGCCTGTTCGTTCACCGCAAAGGGGCAACGCGCGCTTTTGGGCCTGGCCACCCAGAGCTTCCTCAAGCTTTTCGCTCTATCGGTCAGCCCGTCATCATCGGTGGCTCCATGGGCACGGCTTCCTACATTCTGGTCGGCACCGCGCAAGGGGAGGCCCTTTCCCTCTCCTCAGCCTGCCACGGCGCTGGGAGGGCGATGAGTCGCAACCAGGCCCTCAAAGCCTGGACAGGGCAGGAGATTATCGAACAACTGAGACGGCGCGGCGTCATCGTGCGCAGTCCCTCTTTGCGGGGGGTAGCTGAAGAAGCGCCCCAGGCCTACAAAAACGTCGACAAAGTGGTGCGCGCTGCCGATCAAGCCAAGATTGCGAAACTTGTAGCGCGCTTAAAGCCAATTCTGTGTATCAAAGGCTAGCTATTTGCTGAAAGGGGAAGCTATTTTTAGGGGCTTAATGCCCTTTTTTTGTTGCTTCCAAGTGATGCTTTGCTGCGTTTGTGAGTTATTCCCCAAGCTGTGCTTGCCCAAGCGCGAATGCCTTAGGAAAGGGTTAGTGTGTACTTGCCCTCTTCTTTGCATTCCCCTATACTGACCTTCATGTCTCGACACTCCAGGTGCTCTATGACTGCGAGTTACCTACCCTTGGCCCAGACTTTTCTGCCCCGTTCTTCTCGCATTCGCGATCTACTGCTGGTGGTGGGAGGGAGCCTATTCGTAGCAGCTCTGGCGCAGGTGAGGATCCCTCTGCCTTTTACACCGGTGCCCATCACTGGACAAACCTTTGGGGTAATGCTGGTGGGGGCAGGCTTTGGGGCACGGCTGGGCTTTCTCACGTTGCTGGTCTACCTGCTGGAAGGGATCCTGGGATTGCCCTTCTTCAGCGGTGGCGGATCCGGGCTTGGCCACTTGGCCGGGGCGACGGGGGGCTACCTGTTGGCTTTTCCCCTGGCTGCAGGGCTGATGGGTTGGTTGGTGGAGCGCTGGGGCGTGGATCGCAACCCCTGGAAGATGGCGCTGGCGATGTTGTCCTGCTCGGCTCTGATTTTTTTGCTAGGAGCCACTTGGCTAGGGGTGTGGCTGAACCAGAATGTTGAGCCCACCTCGATCTTGGCCGTCCTCAACAAGGGGGTCTTCCCTTTTATTCCAGGAGACTTGGTGAAGTGCGGACTGGCGGCAGTGCTGCTGCCCACCATCTGGCGCTGGGTGGGTCGGGAAAGGCCACCGGCAGACTCCTAGCCCACTGGGCAAGAGCAGCAACTCTAAAGACCGCTCCGGCAAAGCAGAAGGGGCCTGGGATTAGCCTCGGGTCGGAAAATCTAAAAAAAAGATAACAGCTCCGAGGATTTGGCCTTTTTTCTGAGATTCTAAAAACTGTGCTCAATGCGATGTTCAATACGGCCTATTCATGGAGCTTTTCTTTATATTGCTCTAGAGTTTTATAAGTCGCTGACTGGTCGCGGCAGAGCCCCCTTGTGGGGCTTTTTATTTTCTATCTGCCGACCGGAAAAAGTTGAACTCAACCTACTATGGTCATTCCAAGCTATAATTTGATCTCTATAGACTCCCTAAATAGACGGGAACCCCGTCAGGCAACAGACGCGCCGGATCCCAGAAACATCCTGGTGGGTAGTCATTCAGCCCTTGACGGGCACCTTCTTTTCCAGCCACTGAGCCACTTGATCTGCCAGGTCAACTCCTTCCAACTGACAGAGTTCTCGCAGCATTGTTGGGCTGGTCACGTTCACTTCGGTTAGTCGTTCCCCGATAACATCAATCCCGACAAAATACAGCTTCTCCTGCCTGAGCACCGGTGCCAAAGCCCCGCAGAGAGCCCGTTCTTTTTCGGTAATCTTGGTTTTTTCCACTCGACCGCCGGCAGCAACATTGCCCCGAAAATCGCCCTCTCCAGGGATCCGATTGACGGCGCCCAAAGGCTCTCCTTCCAGCAGCAAAATGCGTTTGTCTCCTGCCGCCGCCTGTGGCAAATACTCCTGCACCATCACAGGCAGCCGACCAAATTGGGTGCTCATTTCAATCAACGAGTTGAGGTTTGGATCCCCGGCATTGACCCTCAGGATCCCTTCCCCACCTTTGCCACCCAAAGGCTTGAGCACCGCCTGTCCTTCCTGTTCAACAAACTGACGCAGCAGACGCTTGTTGCTGCTGACGCGGGTGCGCGGGATCCACTCTTGAAATTGCAGGGCATAGAGCTTTTCGTTGGCCGAGCGGATCCCGGCAGGATGATTGAGCACCAGTGTGCGGCTGGGGGAGAGACGATCCAAAAGGTAAGTGGCATAGAGATAGGCCGTATCCACCGGCGGATCCTTGCGCATCCACACCGCCTGCATTTGGCTCAGGGGCAGCAGTTGCCGGTCTTTGACCTCATACCAGGGATCCGCCTTCAGATCCAACCGGATTTCCTCAAGGGATCCCCACGTTTCCCCTTGATCCCAGTAGAGATCCGCCAGGCCCAGGCAGAAAATGCGGTGCCCCCGTTTCTGCAGGGCTTCCATCAGGGCAATGCTGGTGTCATGGCCCACCTGCAACTGGGGCAACGGGTCAACAATGAAAGCTACCTGCATGGGAGGTGCGGTTCACTCACGAAAGGCTGCCCCGAGTATGCAACAAATCGGAGCCGATGGCTCTCCCCCGGTAGGCTGTTTCCACAAGAGAAGGCCCCCTCTGGAAAGCTCGATGCAGGGTTGTCTTTTTAACATCCTCTTAACCTCGGCAGGCGGCGCAAACGTTAGCTTGATAGGTGGGATCCCTGTTGGCCCCCAGTTTACGGCTGGGTTGGCCGGGTTTCTGGCCTAACCTGTGAGGAATGCTCCATCTGTGAGTGCTCCCCCTTCTCAACCCTCAGAGCCGGTTCGCATTGAAACCACGCGGGACTTGCTGGAAGCCTTGCGTGAGGGGCGCTCCCTGGTGGGTGCCAACCTGGAGAATGCCTACCTCTCGCGCGGCCTGTTCGACCGCATTCAGATGCCCAAATCCAATTTGACGCGGGCTAACCTGCGCTCGATCAGCCTGCAGCAAGCCGACCTACGTCTGTGCAACTTTCGCCGCGCTGAGCTAGAGCGGGCCAATTTTACCGCCTCAGATCTACGGGGATCCAGCTTTAGCCAGGCTCTGGGGGACTACAGCAACTTTACCGCCGCCAAACTGGACAAAAGCAGCTTTCAGGGGGGCCGTTTCAGCCATTCCATCTTTCGCGAAGCCAGCTTGGTGGCTGCTAATCTGGCGGAGGGGAACTTTTTTGCCGCCGACTTCCGCCAGGCCAACCTATCTCGCTGCAACCTCTCCCAGGCCGCCTTGGTGAGTTGCCAGCTTCAGTTTGCCAACCTAGAACAAGCCATTTTGGTGGGGGCCAACCTACGGGACGCTCAGATTGAAAACACGCTCTTCAGTGGAGCCGATTTTACCGATGCCAAGCTCTCCGACGAAATGCGCAAGCTCTTGATTGAGCGGGCCAGCGGCACCAACGAGCTTACCCAACGGGATACCCTCAACACCTTGCTGGCGGGTTTGCAGCCCAAGTCGCGTAAGCTTTTTGGCTTGCTGTGAGGTTGGAGCTGTCAGACACAACTGGGCTGAGGAGAAAGCTCAAAACCGGCTGAGGTCGATCCCGGCTTCCCGGGCCATGGCTCCTATCCCTTTGGCCTTGAGAGTCTTCAAGGCTTTGGTGGAAAGGCGCAGACGAACAAACCGCTTACCCTCTTCCCACCAGATGCGCTTCCACTGCAAATTGACTTCCTGCAGGCGCTTGGTGCGCCGGTGGGAGTGGGAGATGGCAAAAGCGTTGTTGCGTTTCTTGTTGGTTAGTTGGCAGCGACGCGCCATGGGATCAAAGCAAACTCAGCCTAGCTATCGTAAGGCATCTTTTTGTTGGGCAGCAAGCTGAAGTTGACTTTGCAACTGGGCTAGCTCTGCCTTCAGTCGGTCAAAGGTTTGTTGGCAGTGGTTAACGCTTCTGAGGGGCAGCTCTTCATTTTTGGCAATGCAGGTCACCTGTACAGAGCCGTCGGCAGCCTGACGGGTGCGATCCACAAACACTTCCACCGTCACCAGTTTGGTGTGGGGATTTTTTCCGGGAGGCTCGCCGGCCACCCAATAATCAAGGCTGTTGTGGAGGATATTGAGTTGGCAGCGCTCCAAAACAGCGCGGATCGACTCGCTGAGCTGCTCGGCTGAGCCCACAAGCTGGGTAACGCAAGAGTATCGAGCCATAGAACAGGCAAGCCACCACGGTTATCCTACCATTAAGTTTTCGGCTCCTGCAGCCAAAGGCGAACCGGCAAAATTGCGCTCAAGAGTACTCTACACCGGCTCGGTTAGCCCTGCTGCGAGGAGGTGAATTACGTTAGAACATGAACAACTCCCAGGAGAGTTGCCATGTTTAGGGTCTCCTGTTTGGCTCATTCTCTTTTGCTACTGGGATCCCTGGGCCTGGGTTGGATAGGCGTGTCTTTTGCCCACGCGCAGCCCTTTCAGGCGGGCGACCTGGATGGGGATGGCCGTTTGACGGTGCAGGATCTCAACCTGTTGGGGGCCTACTTGCGGGGAGAACGGGGATTGACCGACGACCAGATCCGAGCTGCCGATGTCGACCAGGATGGACGGATCACAGAAGCCGACTGGCAAGTGTTGCAGCAGCGCATTCAGGCAGCAACGGATGTGCCCACAGGACAGGTGCAGTTGGATTCCGCCTATTCGGGACAGGTGGTGGATCGGCTGACAGGGCAGCCCTTGGCCGGGGCGGAGGTGGCCATTCCGGGGGCGGGTATTTCGGTGCGCACCGATGCCCAGGGTCGGTTTCGCCTGCCAGGGCCGCTGCCGGCAGAAGAAATTTTGGTGGCGCGGCTGGAAAATTACTTGCCCTATTCCCAAAGTACAGGCAACGGTCAAGCCAGCGGGGATCGGCCTTGGCAACTGCAGTTGGAGCGCTGGGATCCCAACACAACTTTGGTACTGGAGGCGAATGTCATCCGCCTGGGCGATAACCAGTACTCGCCGGAATCGGCTGCCGCCGGGCAATTTTTGGGCCCTGCCCAAGGGGTGGAGATGACCCGCTCTTTCACTTTGCAACGCCTGCCTTCGCGCCCACCGGTTTTGCGGATTGGATCCCTGATTGGGTTGGATACAGCTGCCGCCTATCGGGCCGGTCAATCCCGGATCCCCAGTGCCAACATGTCTCCCATGCAGGTCATCCTGAACGGAGTGGAAGTCGAACAGATTCACCTGGGGGGAGATAACCTACAGATTCCCCTGCCGCTGCAACCTCTGCGCCTGGGCCTGAACACTGTTACCCTGCGCACTGGCAAAACCCTGATTCAGCCCCCCATGGTCACCCGTGGTCCCCAAGTGCCGATCAGCATTCCCCTTTTCGGGGGATCCCTGCACATCTCGGTGCCGCTGGGAGGTGATACGGTCGTCCGGCACGGTGGAGCCTGGGTGGATCATGACGATGTGCAGTTGGCTAACGTAACCATCGAGATCCCCAAGTAAACTACCCGGCCCTGACTGCTTC
>NZ_JANSHV010000179.1:0-874 GCF_047461775.1 Synechococcus sp. R6-5 | reverse complement strand
GGGAGTGCTCCAATCAAGGTGATATAAATTCAGACAGTCCACGCCGGTATCTCGGGTAATGCTGCCGGAGCATCTGACGCGCATTCCAACAGTGCACAAACAAAGTAATCGCCCGCTGGAGACCAGCATCACGCTTGGCAAACCCGCGCGTCCGACGCACGAGCTGCGACACAAAACATCGCAACTCAGCGTTGTTCGCTTCAACCGAATAAGTCTGCGACTTCCCCGGCCCTACCAGATGACGACTCCGATGGTAGTTCACCTGCCGGTAACCAGCATACCCATCCGAGCAAAACTGGAACGTGTTCGGCACTCGGTCGACCAGTTCCTGAATTGCCTCAGCCGTGCACTCAGCAACTAGTGACCAGCCCATGAAACAGCGCGTCTTGCGGTCAACTGCTGTAATCAGATAACGTTTGTTTTTTTAGACCGCACAAAAGTGTGCAGCTCGTCTAGCTCGGTCACCTCCGAGGTGGCAGGTTTGGGTGGCTGCGCTGGCAGTGAATCAACATACTTCTTCACCCAACGCCCGACCGACTGCCCACTGACCTGCAGGATGCGCGCAGCTTTGCGCTGGCTCATACCTTCAGCAACTAGTCGTAGTGCGCTCTGGCGTATCTGGGGGCTATGCGCTATCGACTTTGAATTTGGTGTAGTCTTGTGACCGCACTTTCTGCACTGATACTTCTGCGTGCCACTGAGGTTTCGTCCATACTTGCGCATCTCTGCACTGCCGCAGAATTGGCACTTCACTCCTGGGTGGCTGACTGGTCTCCTAGCCATGTCCCCTATATTAGATCACTTTTACTGGACCACTCCCTGCACCCTCAACCACTTGTGATACACTACCGCTTGCATCGGCACCCCTCTACGA
>NZ_JANSHV010000178.1:0-7967 GCF_047461775.1 Synechococcus sp. R6-5 | reverse complement strand
CCCAGCTTGGTCTGGGGGATTTTTTTGTTCTCTTTGCTGGGGTGATCTTTCCCAGAGCTTTTCTAGAGTTAAATTGGGGCCATTGCCTCTGTGACTTAGGGATATGGCAATCATTTCTTCTCGGGATACAGGCCAGAACGCTGAGGGCCCCAAGCGGCGGCAGCAAAAGTCTTCAGCCTGGAGAAAAGAAGGCAGAGAGTTGAGCTTTGCTGGGGAAAGGGGAGCGGATCCCTCTGCCCTGTTGCAGCCGCAAGCCCACCCTGGCGAAGCCCAAGAAGAATCCCTGCGCCCGCGCACCCTAGCGGAATATATTGGCCAGACGGAACTTAAAGAAGTGCTCTCCATTGCCATTGCGGCGGCCCGCGCTCGCCAAGAGCCTCTGGATCACCTGCTGTTCTACGGCCCGCCTGGTCTAGGCAAAACCACGGTGGCAGCAGTGCTGGCGGCAGAAATGGGATCCCAGTTCTACATGACCACCGCGCCGGCTTTGGAGAGCCCCCGCGACATTGCCGGGTATTTGGTGCGCTTGAAGCGGGGGGATGTGTTGTTTATTGACGAGATCCACCGCCTGCCCAAGGTTACAGAAGAATTGCTCTATCCGGCGATGGAGGATTTTCGTCTTGATATCACCATTGGCAAAGGTCGCTCTGCTCGCATCACCTCTCTGCCCTTGGAACGCTTTACCCTCATCGGGGCCACAACCCGCATTGGCGCCCTCACTTCTCCGCTGCGGGATCGCTTTGGCCACGTGCAACGGCTGCGCTTTTACGAGCCTCACGAGCTGGTGCAGATCGTGCTGCGCACGGCTCGCCTCTTAAATGTCTCCACCGATCCAGAAGGGGCTGCAGAGATCGCCCGCCGTTCTCGGGGCACGCCCCGCATTGCCAACCGCCTGTTCAAGCGGGTGCGAGATTACGCCCAGGTGCGAGGGGATGGCCACATTAGCCGAGAAGTGGCAGCAGCCGCTCTGGAGCTGTTCCAGGTGGATCCCATGGGTTTGGATTGGATCGATCGCAAGCTGCTGACGGTGCTGGTGGAGCAGTTCGGTGGAGGGCCAGTGGGCTTGGAGACGATGGCCGCGGTGACGGGTGAGGATCCCCAAACCATTGAAGAAGTGTATGAGCCTTATCTGCTGCAGATCGGCTACTTGCAGCGTACACCCCGTGGCCGAGTGGTTACCCCTGCTGCGCTACGGCATCTGGGCTATGAAGCCCAGTCTCCTCTGCCTTTGTGGAGCTAATTCGTCTTTCCCTTCTCCCGCAAGGGGAGAAGGGGTTGAGAGCTCCATATCTAGCTGCGGTCATTGCCCACAGGGCTGAAGCTGGGCACCACCAGCTCGCGGTTTTGCTTGGTGAGACGACCGTACAGCTCCTGGGTGTTGGGGAAGTTGGCCGCCGGCAAGGTGGGGAAGCGACGATAGGGCACCGTGTCTTCGCCGAAGAGATCCCGATACTCCTGGGTGTTCAGCAGGGCGCGCACAAAGGCTTTCACCCCCTGGGTGGCCAAGATCTGGTTGTACTTGCGGATCTCCTGCTGGTTGAGAGGCGCACGGCCCAGGAAGTGCTTGGTGCCCAGCTCGATCACCTTGGTGTTGGGATAGGGGGCATAGAACTCGGAGCGGTACAGCTCGGAACACCCCAGGGCCTCGATGAACTCCTTGACGGTGATCTCGCCGTTGCGCAGCTTGGACTCGGCAGAGCTGAGCTCGGCGCTGATGTTGTAGATGTCCATATCCCGCTCGAAGACCTGCCGGTAGGCGGCGCGGATGAGGTTGTTGACTTCCGCTTTGTTGGCCAGGCTGGTGAGCTTGAAGACAGGGATCTCTTGGCGTACCTTGGGCACCCCCTGCTGGGCCCGCCGCTGGATTTCCAGCTCGCCGGAAGGCATATCCCGAGGCTGACCCAACTTGACAAAGAGAGGGATGTCGTCGTCGGTGCGAATGGGCTTGGTCACTGCCATGTCGGTGGAGCCGGGGCGCATCCGCCGCAACGCCAGACCGCCGGGGGTGAGGTAGCGCTCATAGGGCACGATATCTTCCCCGAAGACCTGCTGGTACTCCTCGCTGTCGAGGATGGCGTCCACGACGGCGTAGAACCCTTGCTTGGAGGCGATGTCAAATAGGCGGTTCATCTCCTGGCGCCCGTAGGTGGGTCGGCCCAGCAGCTTGCGGTGGATAAACTCGATGGCTTTGCAGACATACAAGCTGGACCAGTACTTGTTGCGGAAGAGATCCGACTTGGCCAGTTGGCGAATAAACTCTTTGACAGGAATTTCCCCCGACTCCAGCTTGATCTCCCAACGGGTTAGCCGTTGGCCTTCGTAGGGCATGTAACCGTACACCTGCTGGTAGCAGGCGCGGATCACCGCTTGCGTCGAGACTTCGCTGCCAACAATCCCCGCCCGCACCCCTAGCCGCCGGCTGCGATCGCCGGGAGTTTGGGTGAGCTTGAAGACTTTGGGGCCAAGGCTACCGGGATCCCCCACTGCCTTGGGATTGGTGCGGGCGTTGGTGAGGGCAAAGCCGCGCCGGATGAGGATGCGCTTGACATCCTTGTTGAAGGGGGCGGGGCGGGCGCTGAGGGAACGGGTTTCCTTGGGGAAGATGGCCCCAAATTGGATCTCCAGCGGGTCGTTGCCGGAGCCATAGGCATGCTGATCCGGCAGAGGCCGGTTGTAGCGGGCAAAGAGGGTAATGAACTGGGGCACCTTGCGGCGCGGGGCAGCGTAGGTGTAGAGGTCGAACTTGGCTCCCCAGTTGGCGCTGGTTTGGGCTTCTATCCCCAGCTTGCGCAGGTAGGGCACCGTCTCCTCGCCGAAGTAGTCCCCGTACTCGCGGCTGTCCACCAGGGCGTCCACCAGGCCGGCCAGGCCCTTGCTGGAGACGATGGAGAAGTAGGTCTGCACTTCCTCGCGGGTTTCAGGGGCCCGGCCCAGGAAGTGGCGGAAGGCCAGCTCGACAACGCGGCTGTTAATGTAAGGCTCGTAAAACTGCTTGCGGTAGAGCTCCGATTTGCCCAGGCGGCGAATGAACTCCTTCATGGAGATCTCGCCGTTTTTCACCTTCGACTCCAGGTTGGAAAGCTTGAGGCCGTAGGCGCGGCGGATGTCCCGCTCAAACACCTGTCGATAGGCGGCCTTGATGACTTCTTCTTTCTCGGCGTTGGACAGCCCCGGCTTCATGGCAAAAACGGGAACTTTCTCGGCAGCCAAGTTGTAAACCTGGGGTAGCTGCAGCCCCTGCAGGGGCAGGCCGTCGGCGGTGCTGGCGTTGCGCTGCCGCAGCTTGTCGGAAGGGGCGGGAGCGATGAACTCGCTCAGCAAGACATCGAAGTATTGGTTGATGATGGCAACCGCTTCGGCATCTTTGCGGAAGTAGCCAGCCGCTGCCCGCTTCATCTCTTGAATGGCGACAATGGTGGCCTCGGCGGAGCAGGCGTTTTCGATGATCTCCCGCAGGCCGCGGGTGTTGACGGCGATGATACTGGGATCCCCGGCCACCAGGGCGTAGGTAACGTAGCGCAAAAACCAGCTCAGATCCCGCAGCGATTTGCGCATGTTGGCAGCTCCGTAGCGGGAGATGTTGATGGGGCGGAAATTGGGGGGAATCTCCACACCGCTGGCGCTAAAGATGTTGCGGATGGCCTCAATGAATCCGCCGGTGGATTCCACGTAGAAGGCAGTACCCAGCTTGAAGGCTTCTTTCTCGTCTTGGGTCGCTTCTGGCCGCTCCAGATAGGCCATGGGCGAGCCCCCTGTGAAGATGCGGTTGGCTGCCCGGCTGACGATGATTTCCGAATTGGCCGCAATGACCTCGGCAATCTCTAGCCGTTTCAGGCCGCTGGAGAAAAAGTCCTCGAGGCGATCCAGCTCGGTGCGTCCCAGATAGCGATCCTGCTGTTCCGCCTGGGAGATGGTCGATACAGGCACGGTTTGGTAGAGACGGGGGTTGGAAACGACTGCGCCAGCGGATACGTTGATACCCATCGATCTTTTAAACTCCGTTTTGATCGAAAAAACTGCCGACAAAGGCCGAGGACAGTGCCATCGAAGGGGGTGAAGAGGCTGACCCACGACTGGAGGAGCATCCCTCTCTGAGCTGAGAAGGATCGATGCCCGATCCCTGAGGGGGAAGCCAAGCCTAGAATACTAGGGGCACGGGCCCAGAGTGGGGAGGTTGTTGCAGTTTGTAACACTGTTTCTCATCCACAAAGACATGGCTCTCAACCCAGCTCTACCCTCCCATCTGTTGTCTTCCGCTTTTCTCCTTGAGGATTGGGAGCAGGGACATTACGAACGCGTTACCCAGGTTTTACAGCAACAGCTCGAGCAGGGATCCCCCTCTCTAGAGCTGTATTGGGAGCTGGGAGCCGCCTATCTCCTGCTGGGTCGGGAACTGGAGGCGCAGCTGGTGTGGCAAGAGGGCTTGGCGATGCTGCAAGCGGGGGGGGTGGCCGAATCCGAGGCCGTCTACCACCTGCTGAGGAGCTTGCAGGCTTTGGCGGAAAGCCTGTGGGAGAAGGGCCATTGGCCGCAGGCAGCAGCTCTGTATCGGCAGCTTCTGGAGTTGGGGGATGGACAGCTGGAGCTGTCTTCTGGCCAGGCTTTGGCTGCTCACCGCATTGGCCTGACCCAAGAGCGGAGCCGGCTGTGGGCTGCGGCAGCGGAGTGGTTTGAGCGGGCTTGCCAGCAGGATCCGACGGCGGCAGAGAGTTTTTGGCGCTGGGGCTTGGCCCTGATGAAGCTGGGCCGTTTGCGAGAGGCGATTTCCCCTCTGCAGGAGGCTGCGCGGCTGCGCCCTGAGTGGGGGGATCCCTGGGTACAGATGGGCTTGGCGTGGCTGGATCTGCGGGATCCAGTTCAGGCTGTGCGGTGTTTCCAGGCGGCTGAGGCGCGGGGCACCGGGACGGCGCAACTCTACAGCTACTGGGCGGAAGCGGAAGTGCGGCTGGATCACCCTGAGGCCGCTTGGGAGAAGGTTTGCCGAGCGGTGGCAGCGGAACGGAATTGGGTGCAGGCGTGGTGCGAGGGCAGTGGCGGAGAAAGCCCTCTGCGATCTGGACTGGAGCAGGCATGCAGGGGAGAGGGATCTGCGAGGATCCCCGATTTCCTGTATTCGGCTTGGCGGCAGCGTTGGGCTCCAGAAGGCGTTGCCCCTCCAGCAGACTCCTTTTCCCAGAGCACTCCCCCTACAACTGACTTCTGGCCAGTGCCAACCCAAGGCTACCTCACCACCCGACAGTGGCATCAGGCCACGGGCGAAGGGGACTACCAACTGCTGGATCCAGGGGGGGTTCTCTGTCTAAAAGCGCCCCCTGCCGCTGATCCCGACATTTTGCAAAAGTTGCGCCCGCAGCGCATCCCCTTGGCAGAGACCTTTGTCGCCCAGATCCCCCGAGGATCCGTCCACGTGGGCCACTATCCCCGCCACCTCTACGCCAGCTTTGCCAGCGGAGTGCTCACCCGCCGGGGAGAATTGCTCGCCGATCTATCCCTGAGCTTGCCGCCGCCGGAGTTCCTCGACTGGGACTACAGGCCAGATCACCTGCGACACCACCCCCTGCTGGGCTTGACCCATCTCCCCCCACCGATCCCACTGGATGGCCCCGTTGCCCTTTTGCCCTTGGGGGCAGTTAATTACTTTCACTGGATGGTGGATATTCTGCCGGCCCTCGATATCTTGCAGCGGTCGGGCGCCCTGGAAAAGGACATCCCCATCTTGATCCACGGGTATCAAAGAAAGCCCTTTCAGGTGCAGAGCTTGGCTGCTTTGGGGATCCCAGCCGAGCGCATCCTCAGCTTTGAGCAGTTGGGGGGATCCCATCTGCAAGCCCAAAACCTGATCGTGCCCTCAGCAGGCGCTCCGGTGGGGTGCTTGACGCCTAGGGGATTGGAGGTGCTGCGGCAACTGGCCCAGCCGAGTTTCTCCATCGACCCCCTGCAGCCGCGGCGGATTTACATCAGCCGTCGCTCTGCCCGCTGGCGGCGGGTGATCAACGAAGCGGAGGTGCTGGCCTGCTTGCGCCCCTGGGGATTTGTACCGGTGCAGATGGAAACCCTCTCTCTTCCCGAGCAAATAGCCCTGATGCAGGGGGCAGAGGCGGTGATCGGGATCCACGGGGCGGGCCTGACCAACCTCGCCTTTTGTCCACCCGGCACCACCGTCATCGAGATCTTGCCCAGCAATGCAGTGCTCCCCTATTTTTGGATCATTGCCCAGGTGGCAGGGTTAAGGTACTTCCCTTTGGTAGCACCTGTTTGTGATCCGGCTTTGGTGGCTCTTCTTTCCAGCCCCGATTTGGATCGAGAAGATGCCTGGGTTCGGATCTCGAACTTGCTGGAGGTGCTGGAACAGACAGGGATCAAGGGATGATGGGATCGGAGGGACTCGAACCCTCACGTTCTTGAGGAACAACGGATTTTAAGTCCGTAGCGTCTACCATTCCGCCACGATCCCAATCTGTCGGCAATAGCCGTACTACTCTACCAAACTGCTTGCCTTGGGGGGGCAAGTCTTCAAGTTGGTTCACTCAGCCTTGCAGTGGGGAGTATGAAATCGCCGCTCGCGCTAGCAGTGCCTAGCGCCAGATTGCTGCCTCTACTTATGGGATCCCTGCCGCGTTAACTTCCGCTTCTCCTTCAAAAAAGCGTTGGCCACCCAGATCCCCACCACCGCCAAGGCGGCCATCCCATAAAAGGTATAGCTATAGCTGCCCAGCCTATCGCGAATTTGCCCCGCGATCATCGTTCCCACCAAGGCCCCAACTCCATAGGCGGTAAACACAATGCCGTAGTTCTGGGCGTAGCGTTCGGGATCAAACAAGCGCAGGGTCAGGGCGGGAGCCATGGCCAGCCACCCCCCCAGGCAAAACCAAAGCAAGGAAAAAGTTACCCAGTAGGCCAGAAGGGATCCCTGAGGAGGCAGGAGCATTAGCCCACAGGCCAGCAGGATCAGCCCATAGGAGCCCGTAGTGACCTGATGGGGATGTAATCGATCGGCCAACCAGCCAAACAGAGGACGGCTGAGCCCGTTGAAAATGGCGAAGAGAGCCACGCTGTTGGCAGCCGCAGTGGGATCCAGGCCGATCAGCTCTTCCCCCACGGGGCCGGAAATCCCAATGGCGCTTAAACCGATCAGAGTGCCGATGGCGTAGCAGATCCACAGGCCATAGAAGGAGGGGTTTCTCAGCAGAGGGAGAGAGCGCCTAGAAGCCGGTAGAGGGTGATCTGGGCTGTCCGTGGATTTTCTTGGAAAAGATGGGGAAGGGATCCAATCGGGGGGAGGAAATCTCAGTTGGGTTGCGATCCCCAGGATCACTGCCGCGAAGAGGATCCCCAAAATCAGCAGCGTAGGCCGAGCCCCCAGTGCCTCGATCAAGCAGTTGGCCAGGGGAGCAGTGAGCAGGGGAGATAGGCCAAAGCCGATAATGGTGGATCCCACGGCCAATCCCTTGCGATCCGGGAACCAACGGGCTGCCACGGCCATTGGCACTCCATAGGCTATTCCCACACCGCTGCCGGCAATGACTCCATAGCAGAGGGCAATCCACCCAATGGAGGGGGCGAAGCTGGCCAGCCCATAGCCCAAACCCACCAAGCTGCCCCCCAGAGCCAGTACTCGGCGGGATCCCCAGCGGGGGATGACAAACCCTGTGATGGGCATGAGGGTAGCGTAAAACACGAGGGCAACGGTGTAGGGCAGCAGGCTCTCACTGGCCCCGATCCCCAGCTCTGTTTCCAGAGGCTTGCGGAAAATGCTCCAGGAATAGACGGTTCCCAGGCAAAGAAGAACCAGGAGCCCCAGGAGGATAAAAAGCCATCTCCCTCCATAGGCTGGTTGTCTATACAAAGTAATGGGGGATCCAACCCTTTTCATGGGTATTTGGAGCTTGTTAGCTTGTGGGGGCGTGGGGTAGCTAAGCCCCGCACTGTAACCGTAGCATCAGTGTCGGGATACAGATACCCCCACA
>NZ_JANSHV010000177.1:0-1770 GCF_047461775.1 Synechococcus sp. R6-5 | reverse complement strand
GCCTAGCGGTTGGTGTCGGGTAGTTTACGTCACAGCCGACTGGGATCCCTGACAAGCAAAAGATGGGCTTGCCTTGGCCGGAGTCGATAACGCTGGAAAAGGCTGGCACAGAGATTTGCCAAGGCAGTTCGGATGGCACTAGAGTAGCGTCAAGTCTTTTGCCAGCCTGTTGTCCTTTGCAAGTGTCTTTGTGAGGTCATCATGCCGCTTATCCCACAGGGGTTGCGCCCCCATCGTCGTCTCCTCTGGGCAGGGATCCCGTTGGCCGGTGCTTTGGCCTTGGGGGCCTGCTGGAGCAACCCCACAGGTGCTGAAGTCGAGTCTCCCACATTGACTCAGAATCCCTTCCCCCCCATCCCCACTCCACCGCCGCCGCTGCCTTCCCCAAGTGGGACTCCGGGCCTTCCCCCTTGGTGGCCCCGCGCCCAATCGCCGCAGTGGGAAGATTCTCCTTACGCTTCGGTCTTGTCCGGCTTTTTGCAAGGATTGGCGGCCCAAGGGGGAGCGCTCTCTCAACAGGGGATCCTGCTCTGGACACCGGAAGGGGAGCTGTTGGCGGAGCATGGGCTGGATCGACCTTTGCCGGTGGGAGCCTTGGATCAGTTGGCCATCAGCTTGATGGCCCTGGAGACTTGGGGTTACGAGCATCGCTTTGAGACCCGCTTCTACACCACAGGCCATCGGTTGGGCCATCGCTTGACGGGAGATTTGATCCTGGTAGGTGGCGGGGATCCCTATTTCACGGAAGCGAATGTGGCAGAGCTGGCCCGCCATTTGCATAGCCTCAACATTCGCCAGATCGACGGGGATGTGAAGGTGTTGCCCCCCTTCCGTTTGCTGGGCCAACCCGATCCTTTGGGCGGCGCTCAGCGTTTGGCAGAACTCCTCAGCGATACGCAACAGCCCCACCCGGTTGCCATTCGCGGCTCGGTGTCAACCCTGACAGCCCTGCCCGCGGACGCCCACTGCCTGGCCAGCTACACCTCGCTACGCCTGGGATCCCTGTTGCAGATCCTCAATGGCAGCAACGACCGAGCCATGGCAGAAGCCCTGTTGGCGGAACTGGGGGGCGAAACAGCCCTGCTGGAGTACCTGCGGCAGCGGTTGGTGGCTCAGCCCATTTCCCGCCTGGATTCCCAAATGGCCCCCGCCGAGCAAGACATTCGCCTGGGGCAAAGAGGGCGAGCGCTGTACCTTTCCCCCCGCGCCCTAGCTCATCTCTGGGAACACCTGGTAGATTTCACAGATGGGGATCCGACTCGGATCTTGCCCAGAGCGGGCACTGGCCACAGCACCCTGCGGGCGCGCACCTTGCCCCCAGGCACGGCTGCTCAGGTGGGATCCGCTGCGGATCGGCTGATGATGATGGGGCAATTGCCGGATGGCATCCACTTTGTCCTGCTCAACCAAGGCCCCGACCTGGGCATTTTGCGCCAACAACAGGATCAGTTTCTGCAGGATGTGGTGGCCATTTCTGAGCCTCTCCGCCGCTAATGCTGACCTCAATTCGAACTTAATTTGAGATACAGCTCTCCCCCCACTTTCCCCATAGGAGGCGGAAGCTCAAGACCCCAGAGCCCCACAGGTTAGGAACAGGGTCAATTCATTTAAGAATGAGACGGCCCTGCAGCTAAGAAGGCATGGAGGTAGACCTCAGGAGGAAGCTTAGACCTGAGAGAGAGTCATAGGGTATGTCCAGGAAGGGAGCAGTTGCACGGATGAACAAGGTTAGTCGTGCAACAGTTTATCGCTGGCTGAACCGAGAAGACC
>NZ_JANSHV010000176.1:0-9137 GCF_047461775.1 Synechococcus sp. R6-5 | reverse complement strand
TGAACCAGTTGCTCACCGAGATGGACGGCTTTGAGGGCAACACCGGCATTATCGTGATTGCCGCCACCAACCGCCCTGATGTGTTGGATGCGGCTCTCTTGCGTCCGGGCCGCTTCGACCGCCAGGTTACGGTGGATCGGCCCAGTTTCAAGGGGCGCTACGAGATCTTGCGGGTGCATGCCCGCAACAAGAAGCTGGCGGAAGAGGTCAGCCTGGAGGCGATTGCCCGCCGTACCCCCGGCTTTGCCGGCGCGGATCTGGCCAACCTGCTCAATGAAGCGGCCATTTTGGCGGCCCGCCGTCAGCGCATGGCCATCACCAACCAAGACATTGACGATGCCATCGACCGCATCACCATCGGCCTGACCAAGCCCCCGCTTCTGGACGGCAAGAGCAAGCGCCTGATCGCCTACCACGAGTGTGGCCATGCCCTGTTGATGACACTTTTGCCCCACGCGGATCCCTTGAACAAGGTGACCATCATCCCCCGTTCCGGCGGCGCAGGTGGCTTTGCCCAGCAACTGCCCAACGAGGAGCAGATCGACTCCGGCATGTACAGCCGCGCTTGGCTGCTGGATCGGGTGGTGGTGGGCTTTGGCGGTCGGGCGGCTGAAGAGATCGTCTTCGGCTACTCGGAAGTGACCACCGGAGCCAGCAACGACCTACAGCAGAACACGAATCTGGTGCGGCAGATGGTGACCCGCTTTGGCATGTCTGAGCTGGGGCCCTTGATGCTGGATCCCCCCAACAACGAGGTATTCTTGGGCGGCGGCTGGATGAACCGCGTCGAGTACTCGGAGGATGTGGCCGCCAAGATCGACCGCCAGGTGCGGCAGATCCTGGAGAGCTGCTACCAGAAGGCCAAGCAGATTTTGCTGGAGCACCGCCCTCTGCTGGATCGATTGGCCGATACCTTGGTGGAACGGGAAACCCTGGATGGCGACGAATTCCGGGCGATTGTCTCGGAGTATGTGCCCATCCCGGAGAAGGTCGGCCTGCCCAGTCCACTTGCGGAAGCGGGACGGAGTCCAAAGTTGGTCTAAGGGATCCCATCTCCATTGCCAGATAGACAACTGGGGGGGTTGTTGGGGCTGGATCCCGGCAGCTGCCCCCTTTTCCTCGCGAGTTTTGGGTTGCGTTGGGCTGTCGCATGCTCTCTTCGCTCTCTGCTTTGCCGGTTCACCTTTATCGCTGCCTGAGCTGCGGTCGGGAAGGGTTGACCCAATCACCAGGGCGGGAACAGGGATCCGTGGCAGATCGGGTTTATTGTCCCAGTTGTGGCCAAATTTACCCCATCACCGCTTCTGGGGCTGTGGATTTTATCGGCAGCTCATCGGACTTGCATCTCACCCCGGCCCAAGCCATTGCCCATCTGCCTGGGTTCGCCTGGGGCTACGATCGCCTCTGGCGGCCCTGGGCTCTGTCGCTACTGACGGGGGAGAGCTTTGGCAGCGAGCGGGAGGGTCAACTGCTGGCCGAGCTGGTGGGGGAGGAAGATCCCATCTTGGATTTGGGCACTGCCGGGGGGTACTGGAGCCGCTTGATTCTGGCCAGGGATCCGCAGCGGACGGTGGTCGGCCTGGACAATGCGGCAGGGGTATTGGCGGAAGCCGCTCAACAGGCACAGCCCCACTGGCAGCACTACAGCCTGATGCGGGCTCGAGCCGAACAGCTTCCCCTCGCCTCTGGAACTTTTGGGGCGGTGATCAGCGGGGCCACCTTGAACGAATTGCCTTTGGATCCCTGTTTGCGGGAAATTGCCCGCGTCTTGAAACCGGGAGGGGCCTTTGTCTCGATGCACAGCCAGCAGGTACAGGGATGGGGGCAGATGGTGCAGCAATGGCTGGAAGCCACCGGCCTTCATTTTTTCTCGGAAACCCAGTTGCGCGAGCACCTTCAACAGGTGGGGCTGCAGTTGGAGCGTTATCTCAGCTTGGGTTGGGTGGCCTTTGTGCGGGCGGTGCGCCTCTGATCTGGGCTGGGTTAAGGTGGCCATTCATTGAGTCCAGAGCGGAGCCATCACCCAAATCCAAGTCGCGTCGATCCCCAGCCCTCCTCTTCCACCGGGAGAGGGCCTGGGAGTGAGGGCGAGAGCGCAGGCTAGGGGATCCACTCCAGCCCAACGCCAAAGCTAAACTCCCGATCCAAGGTCGAGTTGCGCAGGCTATAGCGAGCAGAAAGACGAAAGGAAGGGCTAATGGCGTAGGCAGCAGTGAGCTCCGCCAGGGTGGCCTGTCCTTCTTCCGGCTCCTGGGGGGCAACCCAACTGTAGCTACCGGTCAAATCTGCAGCTCCGGGAGCCAAGGCCAAAACGGCAAAAGCCCCATAGCTAACTCCGCTGAGGCTGCGGTTTTTTTGTTCCAAAGCCCGATACCCCAGTTGTGGCGCCAGATTAAAACGGGATCCCAGGGGGGCCAGAAAGTATCGCATCTCCGACCCGTACTGGCGCACTTCGGGATGTTCGGAAGATTGGCGATAGTCACCGCTGAGGGTGAGGCGATCTCCCAGGCGCAAATCCTGCAGGCTGATTCGCCAGTGCGAAGAGGACTCAAAGCCGGCCTGCAAGCGGGTGGGCAAGACGGGCGTGTTGCGGATTTCTTCCAGGAGATTGGGCGGGTTTTGCAGCCAGCGGCGCAACACGGGGCTGTCTTCTAAAATTCGGTCATCCAAGCCCAAATCCAAAGCGGCTGAGAGGATGGCCGGCACCGGATCTGGAATAGGGGCTTGCTGGGAATTGGCCCAAACCGGCCGCTCAGGCACCAGTCCAGCCCAGAGGAGCAGCATACCCAGGCGAAGCCCTTTGCCAGACTGTCTCACCACCTGCAACCACATTCATTGCGTCCCTACTGTAGCCGCTTTCCGAGGGATTCTCCACGCAGACGGGCAAGGCTGGAGGTGCTCCACAGCGCGGCAACAACACCTCAAAGACGGCTCAACGACAACAGAAAGCCTAGCTGTTCCGGCTGTTGGCAACCACCCGCAAGCGCTCGACCAATTTTTGCAGTTGCCGTTCAAATTGCAGACTTTGCCGCTGTAGCTGACTGACCTTTTCACAGCTATAGAGGACGGTGGTGTGATCTTTTCCCCCAAAGTAGTCGCCAATTTTGGGCAGGCTGAGGTTGGTGTAGTGGCGCATCAAGAACATGGCAATTTGCCGTGCTTGGCTGATGTCACGCTTGCGGGAGGATCCCAGTAAACTGTCTCGGTCGATGCCGAATTCTTCACAGACCACATCGGTAATCATGTCGGCGGTGATCTCTTTCGGCTCGCTGGGGGGATTGAGGATGGGCTGAATCGTCTCTACACTCATCGGCAAGCCGGAAATGGAAACATAGGCGACGGCGCGGATCAGGGCACCTTCCAGCTCGCGGATGTTGCTGGTGTAGGTGGTGGCAATGTACTCGATCACGTCGGCGGGCAGGTTCATCCCCTCGTACTCGGCTTTCTTCTTGAGAATGGCCATGCGGGTTTCGATATCGGGCGATTGAATTTCCGCAATCAAACCCATGGAGAAACGAGAACAAAGCCGCTCCTGCAGACGCGGGATCAGATGAGGAGAGCGGTCGGCGGCCAGTACGATCTGTTTGCCGGACTCGTGCAGCGTATTAAAGGTGTGAAAAAACTCCTCTTGGGTGTACTCTTTGCCTTCGATAAATTGAACGTCATCCACCAATAAAATATCTACATCTCGATAGTGCTCCCGGAAAGACTGCATGCTGTCTCGCCGGATGGCATCGATTAAATCGTTGGTAAACCGTTCGGTGGACACGTAGAAGACCTTGGCGCGTGAATTGGCCTCCAGTTGGTAGTGGCCAATGGCCTGCATCAGGTGGGTTTTGCCCAGACCCACCCCACCGCAGAGAAACAGGGGGTTGTAGGCGCGCCCAGGCTTGTCGGCCACAGCCAGAGCTGCAGCGTGAGCCATGCGGTTGTTGGGGCCAACCACAAACCGCGAGAAGGAATACTTGGGGTTGAGATCCGGCGCCCGCATGGGCAGGCTGCCGCCGACTTCCAGTCCTAGGGTGGTGGAGGCAGGTAAGCTGCCGGCTCTGCCCGATGTTGGGGAAATCGCCCTTGAAGGGGGTTCTGCCTCGACAGAAGCGTGGGGGGAAACGGAAAACTCCACCTGCAAAGGGATCCCGGCTACCCGCTGCACCACCTCGGTGATGGTGGAAGCGTAGTGCTTTTGCAGCCAGCCCCGTGCCCATTCGCTGGGGGTACAGATGGTGAGGCGGTTGTCCACCAACGATTCAGCCCGCGCCGTTTTGATCCAAGCCTCAAAGGTTGGGCGGCTGAGCTGCACCTGCAGATGACACAGGGCTTCATCCCAGAGCTGATCCAGGGAAATATCCACACCACACACTCAGAGCGACACAGCAGAAGCCCAGAGGAAACAGCGGCGGCTTCCTCGACAGGAGCTTCGGGATTCCCAATTTAACTGCTCGGCGCGGGGTGGCCAATCTAGCAATTTTCCATTGAGTCTGCTAAGATTAAGCGTCTGCGATCAGTTTCAAGCGGGCTAATTTCGGTCTGGTCAGCTCTGGCAAATGATCTTGGATTCATAAGTTGGCTTCTCACCATGACTCAGCGTACCCTTCGTGGCACCAATCGCAGACGCATTCGGGTTTCTGGGTTTCGGGCCAGAATGCGAACGGCAACTGGGCGTCAGGTCTTGCGGCGACGGCGGGCCAAGGGGCGTTATCGCCTGGCGGTTTCCTAAGCCCTTTGGTCAGAGATTTGATTTGTCTTGGTTTTTTGGAGCGTTGCAGCCCAAAACTCGCTGACTTCTGGGGCAGACTCTCCTCGGTGCCCAATGTTGCCGGCTCCTCATCGATTGCGGGATCGACGAGCTTTTCAGGCGCTCTACCAGGGGGGCCAACGTCGTTCCGGTGCAGGCTTGACCCTGCTGTTTCAGCCGATGCCCGCAGGGTGCGAAGGGATCCCTAGCCAAGTGGGGCTGGTGATCGGCAGAAAGGTGAGCAAATCTGCCGTAAAGCGGAATCGGCTGCGCCGCCAGTTGCGAGAAATCTTGCGCCCTCTGTGCCCAAACCTGAAACCCGGATACCGGCTGCTGTTTATCTCCAAGGCAAACTTACTGACCTACCGCTGGCCGGAGCTGAGGGCGGAGGTGCATCGTCTTCTCCAAAAGGCCGACCTGCTCGTCAGCACAGATGCGGATCCCAGGCTGTCCTAGAGACCCAGGCTGCACAGGTTTTTGCTACCCATGCTAGCCTGTTGCCATCATATGCTGGTGGCCACGCTAGATGTGGGGTGTGATGTACATCAAGCGGATTGAGCTGACCCGATTTAAGTCGTTTGGCAGCACCACCTCGTTGCCCCTGCTGCCGGGCTTTACGGTCATTTCCGGCCCCAATGGCTCCGGTAAGTCCAACATCCTGGATGGGATCCTGTTTGCGCTGGGTTTATCGTCCTCGCGAGGGATGCGGGCAGAAAGGCTGTTGGATCTGGTGCATTCCGGCAGCCTCAACGGCAATCGGCAGGTGGAAACCCATGTTTCCGTCACCTTTGAGCTGGGGCCAGGAGAAGATGGTCAGCCCAGGGAATGGAAAGTCAGTCGCCGGCTGCGGGTCAAGCCCGGAAAGGTTGAGGAGCTCGCCCGCGATAGTGGGACGGATTCTCTCCCCTACACCAGCACCTTTTATATCAACGATGTGCCCTGTACCCTGAGCGAGCTGCACGAACAACTGGAGGCGATGCACATCTACCCCAACGGCTACAACGTTGTTTTACAAGGGGATGTCACCAGTATCATTTCCATGCACCCCAAGGAACGGCGGCAGATCATCGACGAATTGGCGGGGGTGGCCACCTTCGACCGCAAGATCGCCCAGGCCAACAGCAAGCTGGAGGCGGTACGGGAACAAATTGAGCGCTTTCGGCTCATCGAACAAGAATGGCAAGCTCAAGGAGAGCGGCTGCTCAGAGAGAGCGAAAAGGCCCAACACTATCAGCAACTGCGGCTGCAGTTGCAAACGCTGGAGCAGCAGCAACAGGTGTTGCTTTGGCGGCATTTGCAGGCCCAAGTGGAAGAAACCCAGGCGGCCATTCAGCGGTTTCTGGAAACTCAGGAGCAGGCCACTGCTCAGGTGCAGACCTTGAACGATCATTTGCAACAGGCCGAAGCCGCCCTGGCCGAGTTGCAAAGCCGCATCCATGCTCTTGGAGAGGAGGAATACCTGCACCTGCAAGCCCAAATCGCCGCCGCCGAAGCACAGCGGCAACAGGTCAGCCGACAGATCGCAGCCTGGCAGGAGGAGATCCAGCAAGCGCAGCGCCTACATCAGGAGTGCCAAGCCCAACAGCAGCATCTGCAGGCGGAGCTGGAACACCTGCACAGCCAACAAGAGCAACTGGCCCAAGCCCAGGGATCCCTGCAGGCCCAGGTTCAGAAAGCCCAAATTAGCTTGGAACAGAGCCGCGAACAGCTGCGCGCCCTAGCCCAATCCGCTGATGCCTGGGTGAAACAGCAGCGCTACCTCACCCGCCACATTGAGGAACTCCGCGCTGAACAGGAGCCTCTCCAACAGGAGCAAATTCGCCTGCAAGAGCGACAACGGCAACTGGAACGGCAAAGCCAAGAGATCCAAGCGGAGATTGCCCAGATCGAGGCGTGGCTGGGATCCCACCTGGCCCTCACCGCCGAGCTGGAACACACTTGCCGACAGTCGGAAGCTCAGGTTCAGACCCTGGCCCAAGAGCTGGCGCAACTGCAGGCCGGCCTGGAGCTGGATCGCGCCACCCACGAGCGCCTCACCGTCGAGCTGCACGCCAAGCAGCGGCAACTGGACAAATGGGAAACCCGCCGCCAAGTGTTGCAAGAATCCCAGGGATCCCGAGCGACCCAAGCCATCCTGAGTGCCCGTCTGCCGGGGGTTTTGGGGTTGGTGGCCCAGTTGGGGCAGGTGGATCCCCAGTATCAACTGGCGCTGGAGATCGCGGCAGGGAACCGGCTGCACTTTGTGGTGGTGGAAGATGACACCGTGGCCGTGAGCGCCGTCAACTTTTTGAAGCGGGAAAAAGCCGGACGCGCCACCTTTTTGCCCTTGAACAAGCTCCAGCCCACCCGCCCACCCAGCCCCCTGAAATTGGACGGCCTGATCGACTACGCCATTCGTTTGGTGCGTTTTGAAGAGCGCTACCGGGATGTTTTCGGCTTTGTGTTCGGCTCCACCCTGGTTTTCCAAAGCCTAGAGCTGGCCCAGCCCCACATCGGCAAGCACCGCATGGTTACTCTGGAAGGGGAGCTGTTGGAAACTTCGGGCGCCATGACCGGCGGCAGCGCCCCCCAGCGAGCTGGGATCCACTTTTCTGCCGGCGAACCTTCCGAGGAGGCCGCCTTGCGCTCCCGCTTGGCCGAGCTGGAGGAACTGCTGGCCGCCCTCACCCTGCGCCTACAAGCAGCCCAAGCCCGCGAAAAACAACTGGCCCAAGCCCTGCTCCTGGCTCGCCAAGACGCCCTGCAAGCCCAGCAATATCTGGAGCGGCACCAAGCCGATTGCCAAAAGCAACAGGCCCGCCTGCAACACCTGCAGGGATCCCTGGCGCAAAGGCAAAGCGAAAGCCACCAGATCCAGCAGCGGCTCCAGCAGATTCAACTGCGCTGGGATCCCTTGCAACAGCGCCTAGCCGATCTCACCCTCAAGCTCAGCCAACTGGAGGGATCCCCGGTGAACCAGCATTGGCAGCAACTGCAGCAGGCGGTGCAGCAGCAAGAAAGTCGCTTGGCAGAGCTGCAGCAGCAACTGACCCAACTGGAGCGGCAACAGCAGGAGAACTCCGGCCAACAACACCTGAAACAGGCCCAAATCCAGCACCACCAGGAGCGCCTGCAGGAGAGCAAACAGCGCCAAGCCCATCTGCAGGAGCAGATCGTCCAAGCCCAAGCCACCCTTGGCCAAATCCAGCAACACCTTGCCGAGCAACGGCAACAGATAAGCCAGATCGAGGCCCGACTTTCCCACCTGCGCCAAGAGCGGGATCGGCAAGAATTCCAATTGCGGGCCCAACAACAGCAAATCCAACGCCTGGAGTGGGAACGCTACAACGCCCTCACCCAACAACAGGAAAAAGAGGCCCTGCTGGCCCAACTGCAAACCCAACTGCAAGCGGTGGTTCAAGAGCTGCCGGATCCGCTGCCCGACTTGCCCGCCACCCTGACCTTAGACGAGCTGCAGCGGCAAAAACGCAAAATCGAAGAGCAATTGCGATCCCTGGAGCCGGTGAACATGCTGGCCATTGCCGAATACGAACAGACCCAAGCTCGCCTGCGGGATCTCAGCGCCAAACTGGAAACCCTGCACCAAGAGCGCACCGAGTTGTTGCTGCGCATCGAGAACTTTTCCACCCTGCGTCGGCAAGCCTTCTTGGATGCCTTTCATGCCGTCAACGGCCATTTTCAAACCATCTTTGCCCAACTTTCCGATGGGGATGGTCATTTGGAATTGGAAAACCCAGAGGATCCCTTCGCAGGCGGTCTAACCTTGGTGGCCCACCCCAAAGGTAAGCCGGTGCGCCGTCTCAGCGCCATGTCGGGAGGAGAAAAATCCTTGACAGCCCTCAGCTTTATTTTTGCTCTGCAGCGATTCCGCCCTTCCAGCTTTTACGCCTTTGATGAAGTAGATATGTTTTTGGACGGGGCCAATGTGGAAAAATTGGCCAATATGATCTGGCAGCAATCTCGTCAGGCGCAGTTTTTGGTGGTCAGTTTACGCCGCCCGATGATCGAAAAAGCTGAGCACACCATTGGTGTAACCCAGGCCCGCGGTGCATACACTCAGGTGATCGGCCTGACCAAACCCGCCCCTCACCCCAGTTAAGATGTGGCTTGGTTAAGAGCAGAGGGCAAATCCTGAGGTCCCATTAGACTCATTCTAAGAATGGTTTAGGAGTGTCCAAACGCCTGCCATGGTTGCTCTGACTCTGAATCTATCCCCCCTGACAACCCTGAGCCGAGCAGATTTTATTCGGCTTTGTGCCGCCAATCCTGACCTGAAGCTGGAGCGTACCGCTCAAGGAGAATTGGTTATCATGTCTCCAGCCGGCGGGGAAACCGGCCACTGGAATGCCGAAATCACCACAGACTTAACCCTTTGGAATCGGCAATCGGGCCGAGGGAA
>NZ_JANSHV010000175.1:0-8893 GCF_047461775.1 Synechococcus sp. R6-5 | reverse complement strand
CGGGGCTCCTGCGATTTCTAGCTGAGGCCAGAACAGATCCAACTGGCCTTGTCCGCAGCAGAGGTGCGGAACACTTTCCCGTGAGAAGTGTCTTGAGCTGAGGAGCTGAGAAGAGGGCTGGCTGCTATCTTTGTCGGATGGCCCTCCTTGGTCTTGTTGAATCTCTGCCCATGCTGCTGTTGCTGACCAATCTGATTGCCGTTTTGCTGTTTTTGCTCTGCCCTTAGTGGATGCTGAGTGGATGCTGAGGCGGGAGTTCGGCGGAGCAGGGGTGCTGGCGGGAACCTTTGGCCTCATCGACCCGCAGCAGTTGGGAATCCCGGAGACTTTGGCGGTGGGTTGGATCCCAGGGTTGAGCTGGGCCTGGGTGCTGTTGGCGCTGTTGTCATGTCTGGCTCTGGGGATCAAGGAGCGGCAAGTGCGGGCCCGCTGGCTGTACAGCTTGGGAGTGGTCGGTCTGGTTCTATTTGGGCTGGGCTTGCTCTGGTTTTATGGGGCAGTGGGGGCGGTGAATGGGGCGGCCCTGGCGGAGGGGATCCCGCCGGCTCGGTTGCCGTTGCGGCGGTTCAGCCCTTCTTTGGCTGGCTATGCCAGCTTTGCCTATGCCCTGCTGCTGTTGCTGCTGGGGCGGCTGCAGTTGCCGGGAGGAAAAGCTTTTTTGGTGCGGCAGCGGCAGATCATCGTACCCCTGAGTGCCTTGGGGGCGGCGGTGGCAGCAGGGGCGGTGGTGGTGGGGTTGCTGCGGCCCGGCTTAGGCTCCTCGCCCGATTCGCCTTTTTTTGTAAAGCTGAGCACCAAAGTGGACTTGATCACCTACACCTTTTCATTGCTGCAGGCGGCCTGTTGCCCGGCTATTTCACGGATCCCTTGCAGGCAGCCCAGGTGGAAATGGACTGCGATGAACGCTCAACTTGAGTACCTCTGAGCGGAGATCTCGTTTGCGCTGGCGCTGCGGAGCACTATGGCAACTCTGTTTTGGGCTTTGATCCCGGCTACCCTGCGCTCCACTACCCCTCTGTTGCTCACGGCCTTGGGGGGCATGTACTCCGAACGCAGCGGCGTGGTCAATATTGCCCTGGAGGGGATCATCTTGTTTGGGGCTTTGGCGGCGGCGGTAACCACCCAACGCCTGGAAGCTTCCCTTCTGGCCCAGACTCCAGCAGCTCAGGTGGGTTGGATCCCTTGGGTGGGTTTGTTGGCCGGCGCCTTAGGGGGGTGGCCATTGCCTTTGTGCATGCGCTGATGTGCATCCGCTACAGAGCCGATCAAATTGTCAGCGGCACTGCCATCAACCTGTTGGCCATGAGCGTGCCTTCGCTGGTGCTGCAATCGTTCTACGGCAACACCACCAACTCTCAAGAAATTGTCAATCGGCTGCCGCTGTGGCATGGGTTTAGCCCCTTGGTGTATCTGGCCTTTCTGTTGGTGCCAATCTCCTGGTGGTTGCTGTTCAAAACACCCTGGGGCTTGCGGCTGCGAGCGGTGGGAGAGCATCCTCAGGCTGCTGCCACCATGGGGGTGGATGTCCTGGGTATGAGCTACGCGGCGGTGCTGCTCTCCGGCCTGTTGGGGGGCCTGGCGGGGGCCTACCTTTCCATTGGCTTTTTGAACCAGTTTGTCCGCAACATGTCAGCAGGAAAGGGCCTTATCGCCTTGGCAGCGATGATCTTTGGCAAGTGGCACCCCTTCGGGATCCTGGGCGCGACGCTGTTGTTTGGGGCCACCGACGCCCTGGCCATTCAACTGCAAGGGGGAGATGTGATGCCGCCCGTGTTGATCCAGGCTTTGCCCTTTGTGTTGACGATGGGGGTTCTATCGGGAATGCAGGGCCGCGCCCGCCGCACTCGTCCGCCGGCTGCCTTGGGCAAAATCTACAGCAACTGAGAAAGAGCCCAGAATTAAGATCCAAGTTGCGGGCTTGGGCAGCAGTTAGTCAGGTGATCGGGGTCGATTGTACGCCCCTGCTGGGTACGCTAGTTCTGGACGCGATTCTCGGTGTGGGCCTGTTGGCTCCCGCCTCAGCAGTCCAGATGGGGCAAAGTCTAGCCGGTAGGGATCCCCATTTGGGTTTATTCTGGACTTAGCCATCTTTCCAGAGTTGCACCTCAGCTTATGCGGGATCCAGAGTCGAAAACGGTTTCACCCCATCGGGATTCTGGCGGTGGCCAACCCTGGAGGCTCTTGTTCCAAGCAGTCGGTAAATCAATCTATGTTAGGGGGGGATGAAAACCATGGACATTGATCTCCGTCCGCTGATCGTTCTGTCGCCCATTGTTTTGGTGGTTGCCTGGGCTGCCTACAACATCATCAAGGCTGCCATCAAGGGAGAAGCCAAGCTCTTCGGAGAGAGGGGCAACAACCCCTTCGGCAGAGGCGGGAGCTGAACGTGCGGATCCGGTCACAGCCGGCAGGCTCAGTATGCTAGGCGAAGCAACCCAGGCAGCGGTAACCCCTTCCGAGGGAGCCCGCTCAACATCCGCCGATGTGATTGTCATCGGGGCGGGAGTGGCCGGTTTGGTGTGTGCAAGGCAACTGCTGCGGGCAGGGCTCCAGGTTCTGGTGCTGGAAAAATCGGCAGGCTTGGGCGGGCGCATGGCCACCCGTCGAGTTGAACATGCTGGGCAAACGGTGCCAGTGGATCATGGGGCTCAATACCTGACTGCCGATTCGGATGGCTTTTATCGCTGGGTGAAGGAGCTGCTGGGCCTGGGGCTGCTGGCGGAATGGACGCGCTCGCTGCATGTGCTGGATCGAGAAGGGCTGCGCCCAGAGGATCCCAACGACGAGAAACCACGCTACGCTTGCCCCCAGGGCATGACAATGCTGGCCAAACACTTGGCTGCCCCGCTGTCGGTACACACCCAAACTCGTGTGGTCAGCCTCAAACCTTTGGCAACAAGCTGGCAATTGAGGGCGGAGAACGGCCAATGCTACGAGGCTGCTGCCCTGGTGGCGACAATTCCGGCCCCCCAGTTGCTGCCCCTGCTCCGGGAAGGGATCCCTTCGGCTGAAAACCTGTTGCCTCTGCTGGAATCCGCCCAGTATCAACCCTGCCTTGCGGTTTTGGCGGGCTACTCTGAGCATACGCCGCCTTGGAAGGGGATCAAGTGCTTGGAGGATCCGATGTTGGCCTGGCTGGGACTGGACAGCAGCAAGCGCCTGCAGCCGCTCCCGCCTGTGGTGGTCTTGCATGGGGGGGCGGAGTGGTCATCTCTGTACTTGGAGGCCGGCCCCTCTGAGCTGGAAAAGGCCGGTCGAGAATTGCTGGCCCACGCAGCCCAACGGCTGGATCCCTGGTTGGCTTCGCCACAATGGATGCAGGTGCACCGTTGGCGCTACGCTTTGCCTTTGGAAACCACGGGATTGGCCAGCTTAAGCACCCGTGTGCCGGTTTCCGCTGCTGAGGGATTGCCTTTGGTTTGTGCCGGCGATTGGTGCGCCGGAGGGCGCGTAGAGGGGGCTTGGCTCTCAGGACACAATGCCGCCAAAACCTTGCTCGAAATGCTTTCTGGGAAATGAGGGTATGCACAGGCCGACCTGGTCGGCAGGGCAAGTGCCTGACCTGGCGCAGGACAGAGATGACGGCAAGACCACTGGGAGGGCAGGCTGAGGGCCGCTGAGAATTTCCACCCTCTGGGCCGGGGAGTGTGTCAAGCTAAAGGGTGGATCCCCCAGCAGATGCTCTCCTCTCCACTCATGTCCAGAATCTGTACAATCTACCGCCGTGCGCAATTTGCCGCCAGCCATCGGTACTGGTTGCCCGAACTCTCAGAAGCCGAGAACTTAGCCCGCTTTGGCCCAAATGCCCGTTTTCCCGGCCATGGCCACAACTATGTGCTGGAGGTGGGCATGAGTGGTGAGGTGGATGACTATGGGATGGTGCTCAACCTCTCGGAGGTGAAGCAGGTGATCCGGCAGCGGGTGATTCAAGATCTCAACTTTGCTTATCTAAATCAAGCTTGGCCGGAGTTTGCCCAAACCTTGCCCACTACCGAGTTTATCGCTTACGTGATTTGGCAACGCCTGGCCGAGGCTCTGCCCCTAACCAGCGTCCGTCTGTACGAAGATCCTGAGCTTTGGGCCGAATACCGAGGAGAAGCCATGCAAGCCTACTTGACTGTTGCCACCCATTTCAGCGCCGCCCACCGCTTGGCTCTGGATCACCTGAGTTTTGAAGAAAACAGCGCCATCTACGGCCTCTGTGCCCGTCCCCACGGCCACGGCCACAACTACGGCCTGGAGATCACCGTCAAGGGATCCATCGACCCGCGCACGGGGATGATCGTGGACTTGGCGGCCCTGCAGCGGCTGATCGAGGAGCAGGTGGTGAAGCCGCTGGATCACACCTTTTTGAACAAAGACATTCCCTACTTTGCCCAGGTGGTGCCTACTGCCGAAAACATCGCCCTCTACATCCAGCGGCTGCTGACTCTGCCCCTGCGGGAGCTGGGGGTGCAGTTGCATCGGGTTCGCCTGCAGGAGAGCCCCAACAACAGCAGCGAGGTCTACGGGGAGTTTCCGCTGGAAGAGCTGCTCAACTCCTCAGAAGGACAAGATGTGGCTTCTTCCGCTTCTGGCAGCCGTATTGCCATGCAGGGCTGATGCGGCCATCATGTTGGATCTGGTTAAGCTGAGCGGGCAAATTCCTGCCTTCACCCGGCACCTGCAACAGGAGTCGAAAGCCAGCCAAGAACGCCTCCGCCAAGCCTGGCAAGTTTTCGAGCGCTGGCAGCAGGAGCCGCAGGTTTGGCAGTCCCGCTGGGTGGAGTGGGGATCCCATCTGTCGTTTGTTTGCGCCAGCCCCGCCGAGCCGCCGGAAGCCTGGGGATCCCTGCCCAAGGTCGAGCCTCTGCAGGGGCGACACACGGTGGTGGCCACGGATGGATCCCAGATTTTGCCCAGTCACCACGAGATTGCCTATTGCTCGCTGATCAATGTTGGGCGCGTGGTTCTCCACTACGGCACCCAGGAGTGGCCGCTCCTGGACAGCCAGCCCCTGCTGCTGTATGGAGATGGGCCCCTTGCCCAGCAAAACCGCTCAGACTCCCCTCTCTCGGAACCGCGGGCAGAAGGGTTGCCGAGGGCCCCCCTTAACCGGCGAGACTCTCGCCCGCAGCGCGCTCCAGGTGAACGCAATCCTACCAGCGGCACGGAGTCCTCGTTGGGGCTGGAAGAGATACTGGCCTTACGACGCTCCCAAGCGGAACTGGAGGAGCTGGCTCGTTTGGCCCTGTCGGTGCCCCGTCGCCGCATCACGCTGGCGCTCTTGGATGGATCCCTAATCCCTTGGGGACTGGAGCCTCTGCCCCAGTCGGCCCGGCGCCCCTGGTTGGATCCCATTCTGGCGACCTTGGAGCAGTTGCGGGCGGCCCGCATTCCTCTCGTGGGCTACATCAGCGCCTCCCGCAGCAGCGAAACCCTCAACTACCTGCGCTTGGGGCTGTGCCCGTACCTGGGCTGTGACTGCTACCGCTACTGTCCCGGCGAGAAGTCTCCTCCCTGCCATCCCTTCGCCCCCCTGGCAGACCGCGTCTTTTGGGGATCCCTGCTGCAGCCGGGAGAGCGCAGCCCCCTTTGGCGCAGCGGCGCCAGCGTGTTGGACGCCTTCGGGGAACACCACGTCCACTGTTGTTACCTCAATGTTGGCGAGGGATCCCTGGGCCAAGCCGAAATTGCTCGCCTGGAGTTTCCCGCTTGGGTGGTCCAGGATGCGGAGTTGCTGCAGCGGGCTCTGGCAGGGGTGCTGAGCCAAGTGCACAAGGGCTTTGGCTACCCCATCGCCTTGGCGGAAGCCCATCATTTGGCGGTGGTGAGAAGCGGGGATCGGCAGCGGTTTTTTGCCTTGATCGAGCAGGAGCTGCTCCGGGCCGGCCTGCGCCACGTGGCCGTCTCCCGCAAGGAAGCCCAGAAGCGGAGTGGCATTGCCTGAACCGACGCCGGGGATCCCTGGCACCCAAGAGAAGGCTGTAGCCTATTGAGGGGATCCCCATTCAACGGCTAGGGTTGCCAAGGTGTCCCAATCCTGTCTCTGTTGCCGACATGACCGACATGATGATCCGAGCCCCTCTGCGCAGCCTCATCTCCCCCCTCACCCACGACCCCCTTTGGTACAAAGATGCAATCATCTACGAGCTGCCGGCACGGGCCTTTTTCGACAGCGACGGCGATGGCGTGGGCGACTTCCAGGGCCTGACCGAAAAGCTGGACTACTTGCAAGAACTGGGGATTACAGCCGTCTGGCTGCTGCCGTTTTTCCCCTCGCCTTTAAAAGATGACGGCTACGACGTTTCTGACTTTACCAGTGTTCACCCTGACTTGGGCACCCTAGAGGACTTCAAGATCTTTCTGGAGGCTGCCCATAAGCGGGGGATCCGCGTCATCATTGAGCTCATCCTCAACCACACTTCGGATCAGCACCCCTGGTTTCAGCGGGCCAGACGAGCTGCCCCCGGCACCCCCGAGCGGGACTTTTACGTTTGGAGCGATACCCCCGAAAAGTACAAAGAGGCCCGCATTATCTTTCAAGACTTTGAAGCGTCCAACTGGACCTGGGATTCAGTGGCCAAGGCCTACTACTGGCACCGCTTTTACTCCCACCAGCCAGATCTCAACTACGACAACCCCGCCGTACAAAAAGCCATGTTCGAGGTGGTGGACTTTTGGCTGAGCTTGGGGGTAGATGGCATGCGGCTGGACGCGGTGCCTTATCTCTACGAGCGGGAGGGCACCACCTGCGAGAGCCTACCGGAGACCCATGCCTTTCTCAAGGCTCTGCGCCGACACATTGACCAAAGGTATCCTGGCCGCATGCTGCTGGCGGAGGCCAACCAGTGGCCAGAAGATGCTGTGGCCTACTTCGGCGATGGGGACGAGTGCCACATGGAGTTCCACTTTCCCCTCATGCCACGGCTGTTTATGGCCATCCAGATGGAGGATCGCTTCCCCATCATTGACATCCTGCAACAAACCCCTCCCATTCCTGAAACCTGCCAGTGGGCCCTCTTCCTGCGCAACCACGACGAGCTCACCCTGGAGATGGTCACTGACGAGGAGCGGGACTACATGTACCAGGTGTACGCCAAGGATCCCAACGCGCGGGTGAACCTGGGGATCCGTCGGCGCTTGGCCCCCCTGCTGGGCAACAGCCGCCGCCGCATCGAGCTGATGAACAGCCTGCTGTTTTCTCTGCCCGGCACGCCGGTCATCTACTACGGGGACGAGATCGGCATGGGGGACAACATCTACCTGGGGGATCGCAATAGCGTGCGCACCCCCATGCAGTGGAGCGCCGACCGCAACGCCGGCTTTTCGCGGGCCAACCCTCAGAAGCTCTACCTGCCCATCGTCATCGACGCCGAGTACCACTACGAAGCTGTCAATGTGGAGGCGCAGCGAAACAACCCCCATTCCCTGTGGTGGACCATGAAGCGGCTCATCGCCGTGCGCAAGCGATTCCAAGCTTTTGGCCGCGGCTCCTTTGAGCTGCTCCACCCGGAAAATCGCAAGGTGCTTGCCTTTATGCGGGCCTTTGGCGATGAGCGCATCTTGGTGGTGGCCAACCTCTCCCGCTACGCCCAGTGGGTGGGGCTGGATCTATCGCCGTGGGAAGGATTGATCCCGGTGGAGATCTTTGGCCACACCGAGTTTCCCCCTATTGGGCGACTGCCCTATTTCCTAACGCTAGGCCCCCATTCCTTTTACTGGTTTTCCCTTGAGCCCAAAACGGAGACCATCCACCTCAGCCCCAGCAAAGCGGAGGAGCAGGAACGCCTGGTCCCTCTGGTTGTTCAAAGTGGTAGTCCTCTGGTTGTTCAAAGTGGTAGTTGGGACAGTCTCTTGCAAGGGGAAAGCCAAAAGCAGCTGGAGGCAGTCTTGGCGGACTACCTCTACCGCTGTCATTGGTTTGGCTCCCAAAACCGCCAGCTCCAGGCGATCCATATCCTGCAGGCTATCCCCTGCCGCCGAGAAGAGGAGTCCTTGCTGGGCAGCCAGATCTTGCTTCTCCAGGCCGAGTTTATCGAGGGCGATACGCAGCTCTACTCTCTCCCTGTGGGCTATGCCACCCAAGAAGCAGCCGTACACCTGCGCCTAGAGATGCCCCAGGCGGTCATCCTCCCTGTGCAAGTGGCCGGAGGGCCGGCGGGAGTAATTTTCAACGCTCTGGCTGACAAAAGCTTCTTGCTGCGGCTGCTGCAGCTAATTGCCCAGCAGGGCCGCCTGCGTCACCGTCAGGGAGAGCTCTGGGCCACTAGCTTTGCTGCCCTTGAGCATGACCTGGAACCCCGCCTCCTCAAGGCGGAGCAGAGCTACACCTCCGTTGTCTATGGCAACCACTACCTCCTCAAGCTCTACCACCGGGTGGCCGAAGGGGTGAATCCCGAGCTGGAGATTGGCCGCTACCTGCTGGAGCACCATCCCCAGGTGCGCGTGCCACGGCTGCTGGGATCCCTGGAGTATCGCCGTCGTCGCGGGGCCCGTGGGTTTGATCCCGCCGATCAGCCCATTACCCTGGCCATTTTGCAGGAGTACATCCCCAACGAGGGAGATGCCTGGCACTACACCCTGGACAGCCTGGGGCAATTTTTTGAGGCGGTGCTGGTTCACTACCAAGAGGTGGATCCCGTGCCCGTGCCGCAGGGATCCTTCTTGGAGCTTTCCCAACAGCCCTTGCCGGAGCTGGCCTACGCCACCATCGGCAGCTACCTAGAATCGGTGCGGATCTTGGCCAAGCGCACCGCCGAGCTGCACATCGCCCTGGCTGCCGATACGGAGAACAAAGACTTTGCCCCAGAGCCTTTCTCCAGCCTGTACCAGCGCTCCGTTTACCAGTCCATGCGCAACTTGGTGGGGCAGGTGTTTCCGCTGCTGTTCGCGTCAGCGGGACGGAGTCCTT
>NZ_JANSHV010000174.1:0-13423 GCF_047461775.1 Synechococcus sp. R6-5 | reverse complement strand
CTCATCCAACAGCAACACCTGCGGCTCCACCGCCAAAGCGCGGGCTAGGGCCACCCGCTGCCGCTGCCCCCCAGAGAGTTGAGAGGGGTAGCGATCCCCGAACCCCGATAGCTGCACCAGCTCCAGCAGCTCATCCACCCGTGCCCGAATCTCGGCCCGTGAAGCCTTGCGGATCTCCAAGCCAAAGGCAATGTTCTGCCGCACCGTCATGTGCTTGAACAGGGCGTAGTGCTGAAAAACAAAACCAATGTTGCGCTCCTGGACGCTGGCATGGGTGGCATCCCGCCCGGTGAGGGAAATCCGCCCCGTATCCGGCTTTTCTAGGCCGGCAATCAGGCGCAGCAGGGTGGATTTGCCAGAACCCGACGGCCCCAACAAGGCCACCAGGGATCCCGTAGGAATGGTGAGATCGGTGGGGTGAAGGGCCTGAAACTCGCCAAAACGCTTCGATACCCCTTCGATGGTGATACCCATAGGTTCTGCCTAGCTAGTGGTTTGCCTGAGAAGTTGCTGGATGGTTGCCGGCTGAGTCTTCTGGAGAGGGTGAGGGAAGTTAAACCCGCGGCTAATCTACGGTAAACCTGTCAACAAACCGTTGATACAGCTCCCAAGATAACTTGAATGGGGATCCAAAACAAGGGAGACTCCCTACAACTGAGCTTGGATGCGGTCAAACAAGGCCCCATCGGCAAAAAAGCGGCTTTGGACAACCTCCCATCCGCCCAGGTCGGCGACGGTAACCCGCTTCTCAACAGGAGGGTAACGCCAGGCAAACTCTTGGGCCACTGTGGGTTCTACCGGGCGAAAGCCCACCTCGGCAAAAGCCCGCTGCGCTTCTGGGGTGAATAGGTAGTCCACAAAGGCTTCGGCCACGGCACGGGTGCCTTTGCGATCCACATTGGCATCCACCACGGCTACGGGGTTGTCGATGGAAATGTTGGGATCCGGCACCACATAGAACAGGGATTGGCCGCGCAGGCTGGCCAAGATCACCTCATGTTCGTAGGTGAGCAGGGCATCCCCTTGCCCTTTTTGGAAAAAAACATCGGTGGCCTCTCGTGAGTCCCGCGGCAAAATGCGGACATTCTTGTAGACCTGGGTGGTGAAGGCCAGAGCCTGGGGTTCAGGGACAGCGCTCCAGAGGGCTAAAAAGTTCCAGCGGGCGCCCCCTGAGGTCTTGGGGTTGGCGGTAACCACCTGCAAGCCGGGCCGAGCCAGATCTTGCCAAGAGCGGATCCCCTGGGGGTTGCCCTCCCGCGTTACAATTACTGCCACCGAACGGGTAACGATCCCTTGGTTGGGGGTACGGGCTTCCCATCCCGGCTGGATGAGACCCGCAGCCACGAGGCGCTCCACATCCAAAGCCAGGGCCAAGGCCACCACATCGGCATCCAGCCCGTCAATAACTGCCCGCGATTGCGTTGCCGAGCCGCCGTAGCTGCTTTCTACGCGCACCCGTTGCCCCGTTTTCGCCAGCCAATCGGCCTCAAAAGCAGGGATGATCTGCCGGTAGGCATCCCGCGTCACCGCAAAGGAGGCCAGGAGAATCGCTACTTCCTCTCTGGATCCCCCTGAGCCCATACCGCTGACACAACCACTGAGGCCAAGAAGAAGGCCAAAAATTAGGGATCCCATCCCCAGCCACCGCCCCATGCTCACCGGCAGCCTGCGGATCCCGGCCCCAACTCTCCCAGACCAGACCACCTCGATTGCTGAGGGGATCCCCCATTTGTTCGCAGGTGTCCCTTCAGTGTTCATAGCAATCCCCAAAAACTTCTCCTCCTCCTCAGAGGGAGTCCGCCCTCACCCCCAACCCCCCTCCCAAAAGGGGAGGGGACAAGCGCCAGGACTCTTCCCGTCTTATTCTACGGTAAGCCAGTCGGTAAACCGTTTTTAGTTCTCTGGGGATCTCTAGGGGGAGCAGGTGGCGAGGATTGGCGGATCGGAGATTAAAGCCAGAGCAGCCTTGAGGATCCCAGGATCCTCTGGAGAAGGGTGCAACTGGAACCCCAGCCGCTGACACAGGCGGCGCATCGCCTCGTTTTCGCAAAGAACCTCGCCGGTGAGGTGCTGGATCCCTTCGCAGCGGGCCACCTGAATGAGGCGGGTCAACAGCTCTGTGCCAATCCCTTGCCGTTGGTAGGGATCCGCCACCAGCATGGCAAACTCTGCTTCTTGGGGAAAGCCATGTTTTCTGGAGAGGCGGCTGATGCCGAGGATTAAGGACTTCGTCCCGCTGACGCGATTGGCCTCTGGCTCCTGTTTTTCTGCTACTAAGGCAATCTCGCGGTCGTAATCGTTAAAGCAAATGCGGGTAAGGCGCTCGTGGGCGATGCGGGCGCTGTATTTGATCGGGTGGAAGTAGCGCAGATAGACGCTGTAATCGGAGACGTGGCGGTGAAAATCGATCACCAAAGGCTCGTCTTCAGGGCGAATGGGGCGAATGGTGATGCCGTCCCGGAAGCTCCAGATGTACTGGGTGGGGTAGGGGCGGATGGCCAAGGGCACCTGGGGATCCTGCTCGGTTCGCAAAATGACGCGGGCATCCAAAGCCAGCAGGCCCTCGCTGGAAGCCAGCAGCGGATTGATGTCGATCTCTTTAATCTCCCGCTGCTCGGCCACCAGTTGGCTAAAGCGCACCAAGAGCTGTTCCAGGGCCTCCAGATCGACGGCTGGGCGTCCGCGTACCCCCCTGAGGGCTTTGTAGATGAGGGTGTTTTCCATCAGACGCCGCGCCAAGGTGGTGTTGAGGGGGGGAAGGCCGATGGAGCGATCTTGAAACACCTCCACCAGTTGTCCGCCACTGCCAAACAGCAACACCGGCCCAAATTGGGGATCCTGGCTGCTGCCCAAGATCAGCTCGTAGCCATCCGTGTCCACCATCGGCTGCACCGTGACCCCCTGGAAGTGCTCCGGCCCCGCTTTCTCGCTGACGTTGCGGAGGATTTGCCCGAAGGCCCGGCGCACCGCCTCAGCATCGGGCAGGTTGAGCTGCACGCCGCCCACATCGGTTTTGTGGGTGAGGGTGTGGGAGTAGAGCTTCACCACCACTGGGTAACCCATGGCCTCGGCAGCTTCCACTGCCGCTTCGGGACTCTCAGCCACCCGCGTCGGCACCACGGGGATCCCGTAGGCGGCCAGGATTTCCTTAGATTCGACCTCCGTGAGAAGCGTGCGGCCTTCCCGCCTCGCCTGGGCAAGGGTTTGCTGCACTTTTTCCTGCTCCACTGGCCTGGTGGGAGCCAGGGTGGGGGTTTCGTAGAGGGCCTTGAGGTTGTCACTAAAGCGCCACAAGTAGCTAAACACCCGCGCCGCCTGGTCGGGGTAGCGGTAGGTGGGGATCCCGGCCTGGTTGAGGATCTGCTCGCCGGCATCCACCAGGGCTCCCCCCATCCAACTGGCCAGGATGGGTTGGCGGGATCCGCTGCGCCGCCAGGTCTCCACCACTTTCTCAGCCGTGGCCGTGGGATCCGTCATGGCTTGGGGGGTGAGAATGACCAGGCAACCCTGGCTGCCGGGATCTTGCAACACCACTTCCAAAACTTGGGCAAAGCGCTCCGGATCGGCATCCCCCAAAATGTCAATGGGATTGCCGTGGCTCCAGTGGGGGGGCAAGAGCTGGTTAAGCTGCTCCAGGGTTTGGGGGGAGAGCTGGGCCAGGGATCCCCCGGCGCGGATGAGGGCATCGGTGGCCAGCACCCCTGGCCCGCCGGCATTGGTGAGGATGGTCAGGTGAGGGCCCTGAGGACGGGGCTGTTTGGCCAGCACCTCCGCCAGGTCGAAGAGATCTTCAATGTGATCCACCCGCAGCACGCCGCAACGGCGGAAGGCCGCATCCAAAACCGCATCGCTGCCGGTGAGGGAGCCCGTGTGGGAAGCGGCTGCTTGGGCTGCCGCCTGGGTGCGCCCCGCCTTGATGACAATGATGGGCTTGCTCAGGGCCACCTCTCGGGCCGCCGACAAAAAAGAGCGAGCATCCCCGATGGATTCCATGTATAGGACGATGCTATGGGTATGGGGATCCTCGCCCAGGTAGTCAATCAGATCTCCCCAGCCCACATCCAGCATGGATCCCAGAGAGATAAAGGCGCTGAAGCCCACATTTTCCTGCAGGCTCCAGTCCAGGATCGAGGTGCACAGGGCCCCACTTTGGCTGATGAAGCCCACATTGCCGGGCCGGGCCATCTGGGCAGCAAAGGTGGCGTTTAAGCCCGTGTGGGGGTTTTGGATCCCCAGGCAGTTGGGGCCAATCAAGCGCAGCTTCCCAAGGACTCCGTCCCGCTGACGCGATTGGATAGTCTGCTGAATTTGCTTCTCCAGCTCCCAGCCAGCAGGGCCCGTTTCCTTGAAGCCTGCTGAAAGAACAATGGCGCCCTTGACCCCGGCTTCTACGCACTCCTGCACCACCTTGGGCACCCCCGCTGCCGGAATGGCGATAATGGCCAGATCCACCGGCTCCGGCAGAGCGGACAGCCGCTCGTAGGCCCGGATCCCCAACACCTGGTGCCGCTTGGGATTGACCGGGTAAACCGTGCCGCCAAAGGGGTGGCTAATGAGGTTCCACAACACCGTCCGCCCCACGCTGCCCTCCCGCTCCGTGGCCCCCACCACCGCCACCGAACGGGGCAGAAAAATGGGATTCAGGGGATGGGATCGGGCCCTCCAGATATCCACACTGGGATCCAGTCGTTGCCACATACCCTACTCCTTAGGCCAACACTGGTTCCGGCTGGTGGTAGAGGGCAGAATCCACCCGGCAGCCCCGATAGGCCAAAACGTACAGCTCCTTCATGTCTTGAATGAGGGGATAGCGGGGGTTGGCGCCGGTGCATTGGTCGTCAAAGGCTTGCTCCGCCATCGCCTCCAGACGGTCGTAAAACTCCCGCTCTTTCTCCCCCAGGGCCTCGCGAATGGTGGCCGGGATCTCCAGTTTCCGCTTGAGCTCTTCGATGGCCTCGATGAGGCGCATGACCTTTTCATCGTCATCCGCCCCGCCCAACTGCAGGTAATCGGCAATTTCAGCGTAGCGGTGTTTGGCGTTGGGATAGCGGTATTGGGGAAAAATGGCCTGCTTAAAGGGGGCGTCGGTGGCGTTGTAGCGGATGACGTGGGTAATCATCAGGGCATTGGCCAGGCCGTGGGGCAGATGGAAGGTGGATCCCAGCTTGTGGGCCAGGGAGTGGCACACCCCCAAAAAGGCGTTGGCAAAGGCCATGCCGGCAATGGTGGCGGCGTAGTGAACTTTTTCTCGGGCTTCTGGATCTGCAGCACCTTTTTCATAGGCCCGCGGCAGGTAGGTCATGAGCAGCTTGATGGCTTGTAATGCCAGCCCATCGGTAAAGTCGCTGGCCATCACCGACACATAGGCTTCCAGAGCATGGGTGAGGGCATCGATGCCGCCGTAAGCTGTTAGCTTCTTGGGCATCTTTAAGGTGAGATCCGGATCCACAATGGCCATGGTGGGGGTGAGGGCGTAGTCCGCCAGGGGGTATTTGATCCCCACCCGGTCATCGGTCACTACGGCAAAGGGCGTCACCTCGGATCCCGTGCCGGAAGTGGTGGGGATGCAGATGAGCTGAGCTTTTTGCCCCAGTGGCGGCAGCTCGTAAACCCGCTTGCGGATGTCCATAAAGCGCATCGCCAAGCCTTCAAACTCCACCTGGGGCTGCTCGTACATCAGCCACATCACCTTGGCCGCATCCATCGGGGATCCCCCACCGACCGCAATAATCACATCCGGTTGAAACTGGCGCAACTGCTCCAGACCGCGATTGACGTTGCTGAGGGTGGGATCCGGCTCTACATCGTGGTACACATCCCAGCTCACGCGAATCTCATCCAAAACCTGGGTGATGGGATGCAATATGCCCAACTCAAAGAGCGGCTTATCGGTCACCAAAAAGGCGCGTTTTTTGCCGGCCAATTCCCGCAGAGCAATAGGCAGACATCCGGGCTTGAAGTAAACCTTGGGCGGGATCCGAAACCAGAGCATGTTTTCCCGACGTTGGGTTACCGTTTTAATGTTGAGCAGGTGGCGCGGCCCCACATTCTCGGAGATCGAATTGCCTCCCCAAGTGCCACAGCCCAAAGTCAGAGAGGGATCTAGCTTGAAGTTGTAGAGATCCCCAATGGCCCCTTGTGAAGAGGGAGTGTTGATCAAGACTCGACCGGTTTGCAGGGCATTTTCAAAGTAGGCAATATCGTCCCGATTGGCGGGATCTGTGTACAAAACAGAGGTGTGTCCCCGCCCGCCGAAATTGACCAGTTGGACAGCAACATCTACGGCGCTGTGGAAATCGTTGGCGCGGTAGAGGGCCAGAACAGGGGCCAATTTTTCGTAGGAGAAGGGCTCCTCCGGCCCCACCTTCTCCACTTCCCCAATCAGCAGTTTGGTGCCTTCGGGTACCTGGATACCGGCCAGGGCAGCGATGGTCTGCACCGACTGGCCCACAATGGCCGGATTGAGGCGACCGTCTTTGAGAAGGATGCGGCGCACGGCTTCGATTTGTTCCGGATCCAAAATGTAGGCCCCCCGATGGCCGAACTCGGCCTTGACCTGCTCGTAGATGGCATCCACCACCACCACTGCCTGTTCTGAGGCACAGATCATGCCGTTGTCGAAGGTCTTGCTCAACAAAATCGAGCTGACAGCCATGGGAATATCGGCACTGGCATCGATCACTGCCGGGGTATTGCCCGCTCCCACCCCCAAAGACGGGTGGCCCGAAGAGTAGGCCGCTTTAACCATGCCAGGCCCGCCGGTAGCCAAGATCAGCTTCACCTCAGGATGCTGCATCAAAGCCTGGGACAACTCGATGGTGGGCTCATCGATCCAGCCAATGAGCCCCACGGGAGCACCCGCTGCCTCGGCGGCTTCCTTAACCACTTTGGCTGCGGCAATAGTACATTTTTTGGCGCGGGGATGAGGGGAAAAGATAATGCCGTTGCGGGTTTTGAGGGTGATCAGAGCCTTGAAAATTGTCGTCGAGGTAGGGTTGGTTACCGGCACAATACCTGCCAAAAGCCCTACTGGTTCAGCAATGCGCTCGTAGCCAAAGCTCTCATCCCGCTCGATAACCCCGCAGGTTTTCTCGTGTTTGTATTTGTTGTAAATGTATTCCGAGGCAAAGTGATTTTTGATCACCTTGTCCTCCACAATACCCATGCCGGTTTCCTGTACCGCCAGCTTGGCCAACGGGATCCGTTCGTTGTTGGCAGCCAGAGCGGCTCTGTGAAAAATCCGGTCTACCTGTTCTTGGGTGAAAGTTGCGTATTCAGCTTGGGCAGCCTTCACCTGTTGGATCAGGGTTTCCAACTCGGCTAGATGGGTCACTGGCATCGGTGGATCCCTCCAAAACTCATCAAGACTTAGACGATAGGAACAATTGACAATCGGATAGTTGGAAATAGTCGAATAACCCGAATGGCAATCTAGGCGCCAACAGGAGCAGGAACTTGGATTTCGGTGGTCAGGGTGGGGGGATGGGTGAGCGTATTGTGAATGATGCAGGCATCAACTGCTTTTTCCAGCCCCTTTTGATGCCTTCCGTCCAGCGGGATCCCAGTTTTTACACGAATGTGAATGTTGTCTAGGCGAGCCGGATGCTCAACTTTCTCCGCCGTGACCACCACCTCTAGTCCACTGGGATCCAACTGCCGAGCTTCCAGATATTTGACGGCATAAAAACCAACACAGGCGCCCAGAGAAGCCAGAAACCATTCCGGCGGCGTCATTCCCTGATCTCGACCGTGATTGTCCAAAGGCTGGTCGCTGAGAATGCGGTGCCCTCGGCTTTCCGCTTGGAACTGAACACCATCGCGGTAGGTGACGCAAACTTCCATTGGGGATCCCTCCTCTTGGGGTATTCTTCAGTTCACATAGAGTCCGTAAAGTTAGCCTGGGGATCAACTTGGATTCCAGTCAGCTCAGGGCCAATCTGGAGACGGTGCAGAGATTAACTGTGAATCACTTCGGATCTAAGCGTGACCTGGCTATGCTGACCCAAGCCGCAACTGCAGAATTGTCAAATAGCCACCAGTCCTTGATCCCGAAAGATTTGTAAGGCGTGATTCACCTGTTCGGGTGTGGGTGGATCGACATCGGCAAGGGTGTAAGGCAATCCCAATTGCTGCCATTTGTATTCCCCCATCTTGTGAAAGGGCAAAACTTCCACTCGCTCCACGTTGGATAAGGTGGCCACAAACTCGGCCAGACCCTTAATGTTTTCCTCGGGATCCGTCAAGCCGGGAACCAGCACAAAACGAATCCAGGTAGGCTTGTGGATCTGGTCTAAATAGCGGGCCAGATTAAGAGTGGGTTCTAGCGAAACACCGGTGACCTTTCGATACAGCTCCGGCAGATAAGACTTGATATCCAGCAACACCAAATCTGTATGCTCCAACACAGGCTTGGCTGCTTCCAGTTGCCCATAGCCAGAAGTATCCAAAGCCGTGTGCAAGCCCAACTCATGACAGCGACGGAAGATCTCGGCCACGAAGTCAGGTTGCAGCAAAGGCTCTCCCCCGGTAACCGTAACTCCCCCCGCTCGCAAGTAATTCTTGTAACGTTGGATCTCGGCAATTAAAGACTCAACCGTAACAAGCTGTCCCGCCTCCGGATCCCGACAGTCAGGGTTGTGGCAATACAAACAGCGAAGTGGACAACCCTGTGTAAAAATTACGAAGCGGATTCCTGGCCCATCGACGGTGCCACAGGTTTCCACCGAGTGAATGCGCCCAGCAATTGGTGTCAGGGGGTTCATAACGGTATCCATACTTTTATCCTGGATGACTTTTGCAAAATATCAATCAATCTTGAGGTTTTCTTCCAGATTACTAACTCAGGTTAAATAGAACACAGTTTCTATTTCTCTTTGGATTAGGTTGGGACTAGATTTTTTTAGATCCCTAGGGTCTTTTAGCTAGACCGCTGCTATCCTGGCTGGAAGGGAGAAAGGGGGATAAAAAGCCGAAAGGGCAGCTTGGGGATCCCACCCAGCTCAGACCGATGGGTCGTGTGGGCTAGGCACGGAGGTATCCACCGTGATGCCGTGCAGGCGGTGGGCCTTGGGATCGAAATCCTTCGGGAAATGGGTATAGGCATCGAAATCTGCGTGATCCAACAAGGCTCCTTCTAAGAGCGCCCCTCGGAAATTGCTGCCAAAGAGGAGACATCCCCGCAAATCGGCTCCCGATAGGTTAGCTCCGCTGAAGTCGGCAAAACTGAGATCGCACCCCCGCAAATTAGCCCCCGCCAAGTTGGCCCCACTGAAATCGGCATAGCTGAGATCGGCGCCAGCCAAATGGATCCCCTGCAGCTCAGCCCCCTGCAAATCGATCTCCCGAAAATCGCGCCGTCCTGAGGCATACTGGCTGACCAGATCCGCAGCGCTACAAACAGTCATGATCATCGGGCCTCCTCGGTTATCGATGGGGGATCCCTTCCATCGACCCCGGTATGGGCGGACTTCAGGGATCCCCAGGCTGGTCTTTTAGCAGTGTTGATGGAACGTGCGGTTAATGACATCCAGTTGCTGCTCGCGGGTGAGCTTGATGAAGTTCACCGCATAGCCGGAAACCCGGATGGTGAGCTGTGGGTAGAGCTCCGGGTGCTCCATGGCATGCAGCAGGGTCTCGCGGTTGAGAACATTGACGTTGAGGTGGAAACCGCCATCCCGCATGTAGCCATCCAGCAGCCCCACTAGATTGGCAACCCGCTCCTCCGCTGTGCGACCTAGGGCCGCCGGCACAATCGAGAAGGTGTTGGAGATCCCATCCAGAGCGTCGTCGTAGGGCAGCTTGGCCACCGAAGCCAGCGACGCCACCGCCCCCTTGGTGTCCCGGCCGTGCATGGGGTTGGCCCCTGGGGCAAAGGGCTCGCCCGCTCGCCGCCCGTCGGGGGTGTTGCCGGTTTTCTTGCCGTAGACCACGTTGGAGGTGATGGTGAGGATGGACTGGGTGGGGATGGCATTGCGGTAGGTCTTGTGCTTGCGCAGCTCGGCCATGAAGGTCTGCACCAGTTGCACCGCAATGGAGTCAACTCGGTCGTCGTTGTTGCCGTATTTGGGGAAGTCGCCCTCCACCGCGTAATCCACCACTAGGCCCCGCTCATCCCGGATGGCCCGTACCCGCGCGTATTTGATGGCGGATAGGGAGTCGGCTGTTACCGACAGGCCGGCCAACCCAAAGGCCATGGTGCGCAGCACGTCCCGGTCGTGCAGGGCCATCTCCAGGCGCTCGTAGCAGTACTTGTCGTGCATGTAGTGGATGATGTTCATGGTGTTGACGTAGGTTTTGGCCAGCCAGGCCATCATCTGCGCCATGCGCGGCCACACCTCGTCGTAGTCCAGGACATCGGCGGTGATGGGGGCGAAAGCAGGAGCCACCTGCTCGCCGGAGATCTCATCCCGACCGCCGTTGATGGCATAGAGCAGGCACTTGGCCAAGTTCACCCGCGCTCCAAAAAACTGCATCTGCTTGCCGATGCGCATGGCCGACACACAGCAGGCGATGCCGTAGTCATCCCCCCAGTAGGGGCGCATCAAGTCGTCGTTTTCGTACTGGATGGAGCTGGTTTCAATGGAGACCTTGGCGCAGTAGCGCTTGAAGGCTTCCGGCAGCCGCTCCGACCAGAGCACGGTCAAGTTGGGCTCGGGCGCTGGGCCAAGGTTGTAGAGGGTATGCAGCATGCGGAAGCTGGTTTTGGTGACCAAAGGCCGCCCATCTAGGCCCATGCCGCCGATGCACTCGGTAACCCAGGTGGGATCCCCGCTGAATAGCTCGTTGTACTCGGGCGTGCGCAAAAACCTGACCATGCGCAGCTTCATAACAAAGTGGTCAATGAGCTCCTGGGCCTCTTCCTCGGTGAGGATCCCGGCCTGCAGATCCCGCTCGATGTAGATGTCCAGGAAGGTGGACACCCGCCCCAAGGACATGGCCGCCCCGTTTTGCTCCTTGACGGCTGCCAGGTAGGCCAGGTACAGCCATTGGATGGCTTCGCGGGCGTTGGCTGCCGGACGGCCCAGGTCAAACCCGTAGCGGGATCCCATCTCTTTCAGCTCTTGTAGGGCTTTAATCTGCTCGGAGAGCTCCTCCCGCAGGCGGATGGTCTCTTCGTCCATCGTGTCCAGGTCTAGGCTGGCTTTTTGGGCCTGCTTGTCTTCGATGAGCCGATCCACCCCGTAGAGGGCCACCCGCCGGTAGTCCCCAATGATGCGACCCCGACCGTAGGCATCGGGCAGGCCGGTGATGATCCCGGAGCGGCGGCAGCGGCGCATCTCTTCGGTATAGGCGTCAAAAACGCCGTCGTTGTGGGTTTTGCGGTACTGGGTAAAAATTTCCTTGGTGCGGGGATCCAGCTCGTAGCCATAGGCTTTGAGGGAAGACTCCACCACGCGGATGCCGCCAAAGGGCATGATGGCCCGCTTCAGGGGTTTGTCCGTCTGCAGCCCCACAATTTGTTCCAGCTCTGGGTCGATATAGCCAGGGGCGTGGCTGGTGATGGTAGAGGGAACGGCAGTATCGGCATCTAGGATCCCTCGCTCTCGCTCCAGAGCCATCAAATCCTTGACCTTGGCCCACAGCCGCTGGGTGCGCTCGGTGGCTGCAGCTAAGAAGGTTTCATCACCGGCGTAGGGGGTGTAATTGCGCTGAATAAAGTCTCTGACGTCGATGGAGCGCTGCCAGGATCCCGGCGCAAAATCGCTCAAAACTTTTTGACCGGCTGCGTTGGATCCTGTCCTTGGTTCCGCCTTCAATTCTGTAGGTGATGCTACAGAACGCTGCACACTGGCAACCATAACAATCCTCCCGGCTATTACGCCTGATAATCTATCGACAGGGCGAGGCAGCACCCCGGCCTTTGCCCCACGCAGGCTCTAAAAGAGAGCTAAAGAACCAATAGATCTCTGCAAGGCTTATAGGGATCCTACGAAGGGCTTTTAGCAACTCTTCTGTTTCTTTTTTAGGCGTTCTAAATACACCTCGCCTGATTTAATTTTAGTCCCTTGCGCTCTGAGGATATTTTCGGTTGCGTGATTTTTTAATCTTATTTTCATCCTATTTTTTAATGCTGTTTTAATATCTTCTTAACGTTGTTTTACGCTTTTCCATCGGCAAATGGCGGGCCTATGCTGAGGTAGGACGGCCCAGGTCGTCTGTTGCCGTGAGAACGTCAGGATACTCGGCCTTTACCTTAGCAGTGCCTTGCTCTATGAACCAGTCCAATCGAATCGTCCAAGGGATCCATCACCTGCACTTCTATCTTTGGGATCTGCCCCGTTGGCAGGAACACTTTTGTCAAGTTTGGGGCTTCCGAATGGAAGGACAGCTCGGCAGTACCCTCTGTCTGCGTCAGGGATCCCTGCGCTTGCGCCTATCTCAGCCGGCTCACGCCGGGGATGAGGTGGATCGCTATTTGCAGCAACATTCGCCTGGGGTGGTGGATGTGGCCTTGGCGGTGGAGGAGCAAGAGCTGTTGGGCTTGGCAGAGCTTTTGCAGAGGCGAGGAGCCCAAGTGGAGTGGATCCCGGCAGAAGACGAAGGCTGCCCTGCTCTGTGCCTGCGCACTCCTTATGGACTCAGGCATTCTTTGATCCCCAGCTCAGGGATCCCCGATTCAGCTCCCGCCGAGGAGAACCTGTTTTCCCACTGGGATCACCTGGTATTGAACGTGGAGCAGGGATCCCTGCAGGCAGCGGCAGATTGGTATGGGCAGGTGCTGGGTTGGCGGTCTCTGTATCGCTATAGCATCCGCACCAACACCTCTGGCCTAGAAAGTGTGGTGGTGGGAGATCCTGAAGCCGGGATCCAGTTGGCCATCAACGAGCCCACCTGTGCCGCTTCCCAGATCCAGGAGTTTTTGGATGCCCATCATGGCCCTGGCCTGCAACATGCGGCGTTGCACAGCTCAGATGTCTTCGCCAGTGTGCGCCGGCTGCGACAGGGAGGCGTAAACTTTCTGCAGGTGCCACCGGAGTACTACACAAACCTGGCAAGGGAGCTGGCCTCTGGAGCAGTACTCCCTTCTGGTGGGTTGCCCACCATCTCCTGGCACGACTTGGTGGAGCAGCAGCTCCTTTTGGATACCACCTTGCCTGCCTCTGATTCCCGACACCCCCCCCTGTTGTTGCAAACCTTCACTCAGCCTCTGTTTGGCCGGCCCACGTTTTTTTTCGAGGTCATCCAACGGTTGGGTGGAGCCACAGGCTTTGGCGAAGCCAACTTTCAAGCCCTGTTTGAAGCTCTAGAACGCCAACAGCGACAACGGCAGCAAGCCCTGGTCTGCTAACACCCTTGTTCTAGGGATCCAGTGGGAGCACCAGGGGAATGTCTCCAGTTAATCAACACGATTGATTGCCCCTGAGTTTCCAGCCAATATTCGGGTATGCGGAAGGCGTTGACATCCTCCCCGGCCTGAAGGCCG
>NZ_JANSHV010000173.1:0-10450 GCF_047461775.1 Synechococcus sp. R6-5 | reverse complement strand
TCTTCCACATACAGCTCCAGCCGCGGCAAGTCCAGCAAGTCCGCGGCTATCACCCCAGGACAGCCTCGGCCAACAAATACCCTCAGTCGCTCCTGCACGCGATGCAGCTCTTGAATGGGCTCGTAGATTCCTAGTCGTGTGTCTATCCAGGCAGAGCTGGCCGTGCTGACAAAGTAGCGCACATCAGAGCGGGGCGAGTAACGAAAGGGCTCCGGCAGCTCTCCCCCAAACACCCAGTCCAGCAGGTTCTGAATGCGGTGGCGGGGATGCCAGTGTTGGTCGAAAGTGTGATAAGCGCGGCGGGCAATTTGAATGGCCTCCCGGGGATGGTCTAGGTAGTAGCGGATTTTCTCCAGGAGTTGGGCTTCGGAGTTGTAGGTGTCGCAGTAGGTGCCGGGCGCCAAAAGTTCGTCCAATCCTGAGGCGAAGGAGAGCTGGTCAGTAAGCAGAAAGCCCCCCGCGGAAATCACTTCCAAGTTCCTTAAGTTCAGATCCCCATTTTGGCTGCAGTTAAAGGAAATCAGAGAATGGGCAAACCATTTGGCTGCCTCTTGGCGGTTGGCTGTTTTGATGAGGATGGGCAAATCTGCATTCTTTATGGCTTGAACCAGCCGGCAACGCCTGGGATGGCGGGATCCCTGTTGGCCGATAAAGACCACTTGATTTTCTCTATCTTCCACCCAATCGTGGGTAACAGTGCGCATGGAGATAAGAGGCAACTAGGCAAGATTCTCAGCGCCTGCTGCGGCAAACCAGTGCAAATGCTGGAAGTTATAGGCAGTAGCGACGTAATCAAAGCCTTCAGTAGCCCAGTAGGCCAAGAGATGGTTGATGGGAAGTTTCCAGTGGTGGGTGTCTCCAGCTAGCAAGAGTGTGGGGCATTTAAACTTCCTTGTATTTAGGGGATTACTCTGGTCAAAGCTGGAAGTCCAAACAATAACTAGGTCAAACTCCTTATTTGTAATTTGCTCAGACTGCTGCACAAAGTCATAGAGGTCATAGTCTCCCTCTGGGCACTCCACCAATTCCTTAGAGAGATTGACAAAGTTTAGTCCAAAGCCCTTGGCTCTCCTCTTGGGGCAAAGACTGACCTGCCGATCTGAAAGCTGCGGGGGCGGGATATAGTCTGGCGGAGTTGGCCAATTGAGGAGAATTCGCGGAGCATTGGCCTTGATGTCTTGCATTTCTCGACTCCCCAAGTTGAGCGGCAGGTTCTTCTAGCTCCTACAGGCTACTAGGATTGGACACAACAACAAGGGATCTCTGTTGCCCTGGAAAACGATAAGCCGAGCATAGGTTATAAGCAACCCCATGGATCCCTGTCTGCAAGAGCCGAATCCAGTTTACCTGCCTGGATGGCCCCTACCCAAGACGAGCTCTCCTACGACAATGGCATACCCATGGAAAGCTGGCGGCACACGTGCCAGATGGACTTGCTCATCTCCACCACCCATGCCGAGCGAGGTTTTGAGGCTGTACCCAGCGAAGTGGGAGGGTAGGAGGCCACCTGGATTCTGTGGGCCACTGCCGCTGGGGAACTGATGCCTGCCAAGGCTGAACTGGAGCAGCAAAGGGCTGAGCGCCTGGCCTAAAAGTTGTGAGAACTGGGGGTGGATCCGGGTACATTAAGCTAGAGCAGACGTCAGGGATCCCTCCCCATGGATTGCCAAGACCTTGCTCAGGATCTTCTCCTAGAACTGGAGCAAGCTCAGAGTCTCACCCAGCTCTTAGATTGGGCTTTAGCCTGCCTTCCTAGCCAGCAAATCTTCTGCCAGATTGGCTGGGAAGAGTCCGCAGCTGTTTTGCAGGCAATGCTTCGCTATCCTGAAAAGTTAGCAGTGATTCTACGGAATCCCCTACAGAGCTCATCCGAAAAGTCAATCAGCACAGAAGATATCCAAACCCAAATTTCTCAGTTGGGATTAGAAGAACGGGTTCTACTCCTAGAAGGCCCCATTCCTGCCCTTTTGGCAGATCTCGGTCAATGTTTCCCAGAGACCCAGATTGGCGTTTGTTTCTGGACTGAACTCACGGACTACCGTACCTGTCTGCTTCAGTCTTTGCTACTGCGGGATTACTTGGCCGACTCAGCCCTATACTTGGTCAACCATTGCCGCTACGGAGCCATAGCCCAAGCCAACCTAGATTTGATGGGGATAGATCCCAGTTTTCATCTGCAGAAGGTTTTGCCCAATCTAGGCCAAGGGATCCATCTCCTCACTTGGGATCCCCAGCACAAAGGGTTAACCGAGCAGGATCTCGCTCACATCCAAGCAATTGGCCCTGGATCACTGCTGGCAGCTAACCCGGTATTCCTGACTTTTACCCAGCCGGATCCCTCAGAACCCAACCGGTTTTACCCCTGTAAATACATCAAGCTGGATAACTTCCTGCCTCAAGAGCTCAACCAAGCCATTCTCCAACATGCCATTACCCACCAAGACAAGTTTATCCCTTCCAAGAGCTACAGCAAGAGCAACACCGAGGCAGAGTCACTAAAATTTCGCCGCTCCCTGAGGCTGGACTTCGCTTACTTTCAGGAGCATGGATCCCTGCTGCGAGAAAAAATTGCGGCTGTTGCTCCCCAAATCTTCGCCGAGCTAGGCATTGAGAACTTTGACATTCAAATCTTTGAGATGGAGATGATTGCCAGCCATGATGGCTGCTTCTTTACCGCCCACACCGATAACTCCTACCCACAAACTGCCTTCCGCCAGGTGAGCTGCGTATATTACTTTCACAAAGAGCCAAAGCCTTATCGAGGAGGTGAGCTGCGCATCTACGATACCCAAAGGCAAAAACCTCATCCACCAATCCTGCACGGGGCATACGATGAGGTAACTCCTACAAATAACAGCATCGTCTTCTTCTCCAGCAGTTGCCTACATGAAATCCTGCCGGTATTTAGCCCTAGCCAAGCCTTTGCCGATAGCCGCTTCACTATCAATACCTGGTTAGGATCTAAGCAATTCACCTAAAGGCTTGCAGATCCACCATGGCCAGAGTTTGCATAATTACCACTGTTCGGGATCCAGGCGTGTGCTTGGAGTCGTTCATTCGCTATCACCTTGCCCTTGGAATTGCCCATATTTATATCTTCTTTGACGATCCAGAGGATCCCGCTATTCAGGTGGCACTTCAGTTTTCCGATGTAACGGCTATTCCCAACGATGAAGCTTTGCAAGTCCAACAAGCATTAGGGAATGTTCTCTACCCAAAATATGGCCCTCATGTTGGCTATGAGGTCATGGCTCGTCAGATCCTTAACGTAGAAACTGCTATACAACTTGCCCTGGATCAGGGCATGGACTGGATTCTTCATATTGATGGAGATGAGCTTTTTTATCCTGGCCAGATGATGGCTTTGGATTGGTTTGATCAAGTAAGCGACGATATATTCCAGGTTACGTTCCTAAACCACGAAGCAGCTCCTGAAGTATTTGAAGTCGAGGACTATTTTCGCGATGTCACTCTATTTAAGAAAAACCCTGCTGCCTTAGAGCCAGGACTCTGTACTGAGTTTCAGAGAGTTTCCGGCAAGAGTCAATACTTTTTAGCTTATCAAAATGGAAAGTCAGCAGCTCGGATCCATCCCACTCTCTTACCCAATAGCGTACATAGCTTTGATATTCCAGAATGTCATACCTTGGTAACATCATTCCCCTCTATTTTGCACTACTTAAACTGCGGCTTTCAAAACTACTATAAAAAGTATGCTCAACTGGGAAACTTTCCCGACTACTGGTGGCGCTCAAAGTCTAATCCTATTCGGGTTCCCTTTCACTTGGCCTCACGGGACGCTTATTGCTCAGGAGATAGAACTCGCATGGAAGCTCTTTATCAAGAGTTCATACTTTACAGCAGTCCTGAAACCAACCAGAACCTCATCGAAAAGGGTATTCTTACTCGCATCTCCTACCCATCACAGTTACTGTCCTCGCTCTAGTTCACTGGTTTAGCCTAGAGCCCTTGCCTACTCTTGAGGGAGACTGGAGCAACTGAAATAAAAAAGCTCCCCACAGGGAGCCACGGAGTACATAAAGTAGAGATAGAAACTAGTCAAAGACGTTGCAGCTCTTACCAACAAAGGTAGACTCAGTAGCCACAACTGTCTCCTGTGCTCCCAGGCCAATGGTGCATTGAATTCTGTTGCCAGAAGCGTTAACGTAGCGGCTTGCACCCGTGACAGCAGTGGTGTCCCAGCGCATCCCCTGAGGCGCAGTACTAGTAACATTGCTGGCCACTGGTGTTTCGTAATTGGGGGCGCTCCAGGGATCATTCATAAACTTATCGCCCCTAGCGCCGCAGGAATCAGCCCCACTAGTGGTAGGACATCCGAACTTAATTCTGGTGTAGTTGTCCGGGTACACGCCAACATCTAGGCGATAGACTTCAGAACCACGACCCACTGCCGTGAGAGCTGCTTGAGCTTCAGCAGTGCGGGAGCGGCGCACTTGGTTTAAGAACTGCGGGATTGCCACTGCAGACAGCACACCCACAATTACAATCACCACCAACAGCTCAATCAGGGTGAAGCCCTTGGCTTTGGAGAGAATTTGCTGAGCCAGTTTGGCCCGCAACAGAGACTGACGAGACTTTGCGCTCATGAGTACCAGATCCTTTAGCAAACTAGAGAGTTAACTGTGCAGCTCACCTGCTAGTGCTAACTTACCCCGCTCAAGGGCGATTCATAACAGCCTGCTCCCTGGCGCAATTGCGGATTTTTGCCAGATGAGCCTGACACAGGTCAGTGGTTTAGCTGAGCCGGCCTCAGCATGGCAGATTAAGACTAGCACTCTTCCTTCAACCTATGAACCCTGCGCTGCAAGCCCGGATCCTGGAAGCCAAGCAACTGCTTCAGCAGTCTCCCGATGCTTTTGTGGAGTGGTTGGTGGCTTTTTACCGAGAGCAAGACGCAAAGGATTGGCAGGAGTTCCTATGGGGTTTCTTTGACCTCTCCTCAGCCAATGATTTGGCTTCCCCCTCTGAGCCAGAGGCAATTACCTTGTCAGCGCTGGAGCAGGCCTTGGCTGCTGGCCAGCTGAGCCTTGCTTACCAGCTCTACACGCCTCTGGTGAGAACAGGGATCCTGTCCCAGGAGAAAGTCTTGGATTTGTTACTATCCCTCGCAGGCCGTCTAGAAAATAGCCCCACGCAGGATCCACAGCAGCGTCTTCAGGCTTGTCTGAAGCTGCGGGAGATGGCCTTTGAGCTGGATCTAAGCCGGCGGGACAATGCCCAAGTTTTGCTGATGCGGGCCCTGCAAGCTCAGGATGAGCTGGCAGTTGGCTTTTATGGGCAAGCCCTACTGGAGAGCCTAGGCGGCGAGAAGAGCCTCGATATTACTCAGGAGCCACTCCTTACTGAATTGCTCGCGCGGCTATGGGACGATGGCTACCTGAGCTTGTTTTTTGAGGTGGCCACAACTTTACAAGTCTTTCTTCCGGAGGAACAAAGATCTGGATTTGCTGCTTTGCTGGCCCAGCTAGCCAATGCGGTGGATCCCGAGCAGGCGAAGCGCTATGAAGGTTTGTGGACGATAGAGGACTTAATCGGTGACTTTTTTCAGAGGGCAGCCCGCGCCTTCTTCCAGAACTCTACCAGTGATGGCTATTCCATTTTAGGAGAAGCTCTCATCACGGCGGCCGAGAGCTCACAGGTGCAAGAGAACTTTACTCTTCGTCTATCCCTTCTATCAGAATCGCTGGAAAAGTTGATCCATGCTGCCCAGCCAGAACGGATAAACCTTGTTATTCAAAAAATTATAGACTTGATTTTGTCAAGGGAAACTAACTTAGAGTCCTTAAAAATTGATGACGAAAATCTACTTGAGAGCTTAACAATTTCCAAATCCATTATATTTCGAGTTTGCTTTTGTTGGAGTTATCTAACTGACGATCGCTCTCTGATTCGTCATTACCAACAAATTGGTGGTAGAATCTTTAACGACTGCCTAAGCTTAATGGCTTCTCAGCGAGACTTCCTCTGGTCAGAGTATTGGCAGAGAAACCAGCAAGATTACTGCAGATCCGGTAGAGCTGAGCGCAAGTTGCGAGTGGGCTTTTTGGGTAGCTGCTTTCATCGGCACTCGGTTGGCTTTCTCAGTGAGGCTACTCTCAGGAACCTATCTCGCGATCTTCTGGACGTTGTCTACTACTACTACCAGGGGTGGAAAAATGAAGATATGGCCAGTCATGACAATATGTATCAAAAGTTTCGCTCTCACGAAAATCTCCATTTTCGCTTTTTTCCAGGAGAAACCAAGCCGCCTCAAGTAGCTGCTCAAGCGCGTGAGGATCGCATCGATATCATGGTTTTTATGGACTCCCTTACCAGTCACGATGCCAGCATCGTAGCAGCTTTGCGGGCCGCTCCTATCCAAATTGGTTGGCTTGGCGGAGATGCTGTCGGTTTGCCAGAATTTGATTACTTTTTCGCCGATCCCTATGTCCTTCCTGAAGATGCACAGGCCGATTACCATGAAAAAATTATCCGCTTGCCTAGCTACTGTGCTGTGGACTATCTGGACATCCTGCCCGCTGATAAGATAGATTTCAGAGCTAAGCTGAGAATCGATCCGCAAGATATTGTTCTTCTAACTGCGGCCAGTGCCTACAAGCGCACCCCTGAATGCATTGATGCTCACCTGAAGATTCTAAAAGCCGTACCTAACGGTATCCTAATTGTCAAAGGCTCAGGGGAAATTGCCACAGTTATCAGGCGTTACCAGGAAAGAGCTAAGGAATTGGATGTTTTGGATCGCGTCCGTTTTCTAGCTCAAGCAAGCAGCGTGGAAGAGCACCGGGGCCAACTAGCTTTGGTGGATCTTGTTCTCGATACCTTTCCCTACACAGGTGCAACCCACACTATGGAAGCTCTCTACATGGGTGTGCCAGTTCTTACCTTAGTAGGTCGCCATTACTACGGCCGAATGAGCTACAGTCTGCTAAAAAATATCGGTCTTGAAGATTGTATCACTTGGTCAGTAGAAGAGTTTATCCAACGTGGGATCCAACTGGGCAATGATCCAAAGTGGATTAACCAGATCAAGAGGAATATCAGGGATTCCCGTCGTTGGTCAGTAATTTGGGATCCAAGAGAACACGCTCGTAGCATGGAAGCTGCTTTCTTCCACATTCTCGAAGGTAAATCCCACGAAACTTATACGTTTCACCCCAACGACTTGTACTCAACTCCAGATGAATGGAATCAAGCTGGGATCCAGCTCATTCGATCCCTAAGTGCTGATGCTTCGGTTTCAACGCACCAATCCGCTTGGGAAGAAGCGCTGTCTTTGTGGCGAAGGGGCTTGGCAAGGGATCCCTATCATGTTCCGTGTTGGCTAAACCGAATCCATGCCCTATTGGTATTGGGCGATCGCTCTCGCGCTTTTGAAGATGCCTACGCTCTCCTAGAATTTCTATGCACGGAAGCACAAAGTATGCAACCTTCTCAGTTGACAGATGTTCCTATCTGGGTTGAAAGCGAAGGTTCTGCGGATCCGGGTGCTTATACAAAATACAGTTACCTATACTATCTAGCCAAGTGGATGGCTGCTCACGTTGGGGTCGTATACAGCCCAGAAGCCATGCGATTTTGGAACCTAACTTATTCGATAGATCCAGATGATGAACAAGCAGCTCTGGCGGTAGCGATTGAGCTTCTCTCGCAGAAAAAGATAGAAGGGCTAATACCAATTAACCATATACTTAGCCTTGATCCAACTCATCGCCAAGCATGCCTGGTCAAGGAAATTGCACTGTGGGAGGTTGTGTCTCAAGTGCAAACAGCCTCTTTCCCTGCGCAGCCCGATCTCTATTTTGACTATGAAAATTGCAGACTCTCCCTCGAGCCTTCGTTCTCGAGTGTTGTCACCCGCGTCCTACTTACTCAAGGAGAATGGTTTGAGGACGAGATTAGCTTCTGCAAGCACTTTTTAAGACCAGGGATGAACGTAATCGATGTAGGGGCAAATGTTGGGGTATACACTTTCCTTGCTGCACATCGGGTAGGCCCTACGGGTAGTGTAATCGCAATTGAGCCCACGGCTTCTTGTCTTCAGTGTATGCGAAAGACAATAAGTGCCAGCTCCCTAGAGGATGTTGTCTTCCTCATAGAAGCCGCCGCTGGGGATCATGAAGGCACTGTTCAGTTACAAGAAGAAAGAGCTAGTGTATTCAACTCTATCGGCGATTCAAAGCAAAGGCCGGAACAAGTATCGAATGATGGAAAGGTTGTAAATCTCATTACTCTGAACTCTGTCTGGCGCTCGAGAGGTGAACCCCAGATTGATCTCATCAAGATTGATGCAGAAGGTGCAGAAGAGCAGGTTGTCTCCGGTGGGCTAGAATTACTTGCCGCCGGCCACCCTATCATTATTTTCGAGAACAGACATGTCTCCAAGGTTACCGGAACTGCTACAGCTAAAATACTGGAGCCTTTAGGCTATGAGTTTTATACGTACAATCGTTTCCTGAATAAGCTAACTAGGGTCAGACCTCAGCAATACCCAGTTTCTGCTCTAAACATTATTGCGATTCATCCTTCAGATCTGGAAAAAGTTGCAGACATGATATCGGTTTAGAAAGTTGGATCCGAATTTTGCTCTTTTGCTTGTGTTGAGCAAGGAGCTTTCCAGGGCTGGTTGGTTTCTGTTGTACGAGCAAGTCATTCAACTTTTCTGGGGAACAGAGCTTGCAGTGGGGGTGGGCAATCGTAAGTAGACAGCTCATGCCAAGAAGTCCAACTGACGTTAGACACTGCAGGCGCCGCGAGCAAGCCAATTTGAGCAAATTCAACTAGCCGGAAGAGCGTAGCAACTGCATCAACTGCTGAGGCGTCATCTGCTCGTAGGGCTCAAAGGGCTGGTGGATCCAAGGGTTATCCGGCAAATAGTCCACATAGTAGTCGGGTTGATAGACGGAGGCGGCCTTGTACCACAGTACGCCGGTGCGGATCTCCTCGATGTAGAAGCCGTAGTGGTGCTTGAGCCAGTGGACAGAGCGCTTTAGGGTCATGCCAGAGTCTGCCAGATCGTCCACCAACAGCACGTGGCTGCCCAGGTTGGCGGTGGTCATGGCTAGATCCCGCGAGAAGGTCAGTTGCCCCCGCTGGCGGTTACCGGGCCCAGAGTAGGAAGAGGCTGAGAGAATAGCCAGGGGCAGGTCGAAAAGACGGGCCAAGGTATCGCCGATGCGCAGCCCCCCCTTGGCAATACAGACGATTTGGTTAAATTCCCACCCGCTTTCGTAGACTTTGACGGCCAACTCCTCGATTTTGCGGTGGTAGTCGGCCCAGGTAATGGAAATTTCGTGCAAGGGATCCCCCTCTACCCATCTAGAGTGCTCAGTTTAATAATGACGCTTCTCCCCTCGACTAGGGACTAGCTTTCTTTCAGAGGGATCACCTTCACCCAATGGGCATAGACGGGATCCCGATTTTCGGTAATTGCCGTCAGCTTCTGCCGCAACTGCTCGGTGATGGGGCGGGAGGGGGGCAGGACGTACTGCTCGATCTGGCGAATGGGGGTGATCTTGGCAGCAGTGCCGGTTAAAAAGGCCTCGTCAGCAATCAATAGCTCCGATTTGTCAACGGGCCGTTCTTGGGTAGGGATCCCCAGATCACGGGCCAGGGTGAGGACACTGTCGCGGGTGATCCCTTCCAAGATATCTTGGTCGAAGCTGGGGGTAATCAGCACGCCATTGCGCACAATAAAAATGTTCATGCCCGAGGCTTCGCTCACTTTGCCCTGGGAGTTCATCAAAATGGCCTCGTCATAGCCAGCCTGCGCCGCCTCGGTTTTGGCCAAAGAGGAAGTGATGTAGGCGCCGGTGATCTTGCCCCGCAATGGTAGGCTGCGATCCTCTTGCCGGGCCCAAGAGCTGATGCGGCAACTGACTCCCTCTGGCGAGAGGTAGTCCCCCAGTTCCAAGCCGTACACGAAAAAGTCTTTCTCAATGTTGTGCAGCCGCGGCGAGATGCCTAGGTCGGAGGTGTACACCAAGGGGCGGATGTAGAAAGACGTGGAGGGACGGTTTTTTCGGATCAGCTCGACGATCACCTGCTCAATCCGTTCAGCAGGGAGATCAAAACAGAGCAGGCGGGCGCTTTGACTCAGTCGTCGGCAATGGCGATCCAGACGGAACACCAGAACTTGATCCGGGTTTTGCGGATCAGGGATCCCGCGTAGGCCGCCGAACGCCGCTGTCCCGTAGTGCAGAGCATGGGTGGCAATGGAGATCTTCGCCTCAGCAAAGGGGACAATCTGGCCCTGAAAGTAGGCGTAGGGCAGAAAATCTGGCATGGTCGGCACCCACCGGGGTAGGAATGAGAGGTAGGAATATTATCACCGATTCGTGCAGTGCCGGGAGCTCCAACGTCAGCATGACTTCCCTGCCTGTAGTAGCAGCACGCGGGATAGGCGTAGAGCATGCCTCTAACCCCCAAAACC
>NZ_JANSHV010000172.1:0-6750 GCF_047461775.1 Synechococcus sp. R6-5 | reverse complement strand
CCTTTTCCCCGCAAGGGGACGGAAACCTGAGCTACGCGAGGCGAGAGGAGAGAGAAAGGAAAGTTGATCCCTGCCTTCTTCGAGACATCCTTGAGAACTGAGACTGGCGGATTCTAGGGTGGATCCCTAGCGCAGGAAACGGGCCAGCAGCACCAGTCCGATGCCGCCGAACAAGATGTTGAAGCTCCAGGCTGCCGCCCAAGGGGGAAGGGCTCCCACTTCTCCCAAGCTGCGAGACACGCTCAGAACCACGTAGTAGCCAAACACCAACAGGATCCCGAAGACGACGCCCCCGTAGCGTCCCACCCGCCGCGCGGTGGTGGATCCCAGGGGTAGCGAAATCAGCACGGCAAAAAAGCTGGCCAAGGGCAGGGAGAAGCGCATGTGGAACTCGGTGCGCAGAGCCTGAGTATTGAGATTGGAGCGGGCCAGGCGGGAAATCCGCTCCGCCAGCTCCGGCAAGCTCAACTCGCTGGGGGGAACCGGCGGCTGCATTAGGGCAGCCAGATCCTGAGAAACTTGCAACGGCTTGCGATGAAACGTTTGCTCGGCAATGCTGAGGCCGGTGGGGCCGTAAAGGTGGGTCGCTCCTTCGCTGAGGCTCCACTCCAGTCCATTCCACACTGCCTGAGCGGCCAAGGTCACTTCCGCCAACTGGTATTTGCCCCCCGGCAAGGGATCCACCCGCAAAATCGTAACATCTTGCATCGTATTTAACCGGGGATCCACTTGGCGGATGAAGAACCAGAGGTTGTCTTCGGTTTTGAAAAAGACATCGTATTGCACCGGGGTGGTGGCCTGGGCCAGCAAAGCTTGCTGATCGATCTGGCGGATTTGCTGTTTACTGGCCGGCAGCAGCACGTTGCTGATGAAAAAAGCGCTCAAGCTCATGGCCAACCCCACCAGCAGCAGGGGCCGGAAAATCCGGCTAAACGGGATCCCGGCTGCCCGCATAGCGGTGATCTCGCTGTTGCCGCTCAGCTTGCCCAAGGTGAGCATGGTGGCAAAAAAGGCGGCAATGGGCATGCCCAGCACCACCATCTCCGGCAGATCCAAAACCAAAAGACGCAACACCGTTAGAGGCGGGACGGATCCCTCGACCAGCCGCTCGGCCAGGGTAAACAGTCGGCCCACCAGCAGCAGCAGGGTTCCCCCCGCAACACCGGTCAGCACTGGGGTGAGCATCTGCCCAAATAGATAGCGCTCCAGCAGCCAGAACTTGGTGAGCAACCGTGCCATGTTTGAGAATCGAAGGGGATCGCCCTCATCCCCAAGGGAGAGGCGAGTTGCAATAGCCGAAGAATCGGCAGCAAAAGCCCTGAACCAGGCTTATCGATTTATTCTCGCTCAAGGGCTTGGGGCAGGTGGGGGAAACGACTCCGTTTTGTCGGCAGGATCCAAACGCGGCTGAGGAGAGTTGAGGAGAGGTTCGGACGCGGGATCCAGCTTGGCACCCCAGGTGACCAGGTAGGCCCGCTGTTCGGGGGAAAGGCGGCGAGCCTGGCGAAAATCTGCTCCTGCCACGATGGCGCCGGTGTAGGCCCCGGTCTTGAAATCGGGCTTTTGCCCTGGCTGAGCAGGGGAAGCTGTCTGAGGGGATCCCACAAACAGCAAAGCGCGGTAGAGATCGGCCCCGCGCAGGTCGGCATTCCGCAAGTTAGCTCCGCACAGATTGGTGTGGCTGAGATCGCAGCCGCTCAGGTTGGCCCGCTCCAGGCTGGCTTCGCTGAAATCCACCGCCCGCAACAGGGTGCCATGCAGGTCGGCTCCCTCCAGCATCGTGCCCAGGTTGACCACTCGGATGCCGTTCACGCGATCCCGCTGGTAACCCCCTTTGCCGTCCAGAATGGGTCGGCCCAGGTGTTCGTCTCGCCGCAGAGGGCTGAGCAGGTTAGCGGTGGAGAGAAAGCGCAGGATCTTGGCTTTGCCGAAGCGATCCACCCCGTTCAACAAAGCAGCCGTGCGCCCGGCAGCAATGGCCCGCTCCAGGGGCCAATCGTCCAACTGCCCATCGGGAGACAAGACCAGGTTGGAAATGCCTTCAAAGTAGGCGTCGATGGTCTGCTGCTGGGTAATGATATTCTGCTGAATGGTGAGATCGCGGGAGATGATGTACTGCCGCCAGGCGATGTAGGCGGCCAGGATGGCAATCAAGATTTGGCCTGTGGCCCCGAACACTTCTCCCAAAGCCCCAATTGCTTCCCAACTCAGGGATCCCAAGGCAGAAAACAGCCCGCTCCCGGCAATCCCTCCCATCACGGCCAAGCTGAGGGCCACTCCCGCCCAGGCCAATTGAGGCCAAGTGGTCAGCCACTGCCAAAGACGGCGTCCGATCTGAGCCCAAAGCGATCGCCCCCACCAGCCCGCCAGGCCCAGCCAAGCCAGCACCGCCCCCCAGCCCAAGACCGGCTGAGCCATCAGCTTTCCCAAGAGCAGCAAGAAGGCCGGGATCCCCAACAGCAGCAGATGAATCAGGGGTTGCCACGGTGAGACCGGAGACAGCAGGATCTCGGATTCAAGCAGCGACGGCTCTTGGGGCAGATGTTCGGGGACAAGGGTTTTGTAGGTCATGGCGCAAGCAGGGAGGTTACTCTAGGGCTAGTGTTAGACTTGCAAAAAAAGCCTGCGTTAGTCCGTATTTGGAGTTGGCGGATAGGGTAGGATCCCGCCTACTCAGTTTGGTAGGATAACCTCGGCCTTTCTTCTCTAGCCCAGCCTGGTGTGAGGATAACCACCATGATCTCTTCCTTATTGTCCTTACTGCCTATTGGTCTGCAGAAATCCGGCGAACACCAATCTACAGCAGTCCTGCCCGGCCTGCGGGCGCAGCGCCATCGTTCTGCAATGCTGACGCGGCTGGCAACCTCTCTGATGCTTGGCACCACCTTACTGCTGACAGCAAAGTTGGATCCCGGCTGGGCGCAAACTTCCCTGGACACCGGCATTACCGGTGAGCAGACCCTGCCTCAAGCTCCCCCGCTCCCGGACAATCGCCCGGCCATTTTCGTGGATGCGGCCAACGGCAGCGATACCCGTGGGGATGGATCCCGCAATAACCCCTTCAAGACGATTACTTATGCCATTCAGCGGGCTCAAGCTGGCAGCGTCATTCAGCTTTTTCCCGGGGTATATAGCGAGGAGAGCGGCGAAACCTTCCCCATCCGTCTGAAAGCCGGCCTCACCTTGCGTGGGGACGAGTCCACCTTGGGAGAGGGCTATCTCATCACCGGCGGCGGTACCTACATGAGCCCGACCCTAGGCCGACAAAATGTTGCTCTGCTGGCAGAGACCGGCGCAGAAGTGCGAGGAATTACCCTGCGCAACCAGGGGCGGCGCGGCTATGCCCTCTGGGTCGAATCGGCCTCCCCGCGCATTCTCAACAACAGCTTTGTGGGCAGCATCCACGATGGAATCTTCATTGCCGGCGCTGCCAATCCCTGGGTGGAGGGCAACCGCTTCTATAAAAACGGGGCCAACGGCATTTCCGTCTTGGGCACCTCCCAGCCCACCATCGTCAATAACCTGTTCCAAGAAACCGGCTTTGGCCTCACCATCGACCAACGCTCGGCGCCTGTTGTGCGCAACAACCGCATTCTGCAGAACCGTACCGGCGTGGTTGTCGGGGGCAGCTCCAGGCCCATCCTGCGCAACAATCTCATCGCCCAGAACTTGGAGACCGGCCTCACCGCCATCACCACTGCCCAGCCGGATCTGGGCACGGCCACGGATCCCGGCAACAACATCTTTGAGGGCAACGGCCAATACGACATCCACAACGCCACCCGCGGCCTGCGCCTCAATGCCAACGGCAACCAACTGCGGGGCAAAGCCAAAGGGGATCTGGATCTGTCCGGTCAAACCACCGTTGCCGCCCTTCCCGACAGCGCTCCCCGCCCCATTGCCCCTGGCACTTTGGCTCTGCCCAGCGCTCCGGCCCAGCCGGCTACTCCCAGGGATCCCCGGCCAGCGGCTGAGACCCCCTCCACCTTACCGGTTTTAACGGTGCCCCAGTCTACTGCCCCGGTTCCCCCCTCTCCGCCCCAAGGATCCGGAGGGCGCATCTTGCCAGATCCCTCCAGCCCTCAGGCAACTCCCCAGCCCCAACCTCCGGGGGAGCAGTTTGTGGCTGTCCCCTTCACCCCCGATGGCTCTACCGCACCTGCTCAGCCGGCTGACCCTGTTCCCAGGCCACCGTCGGCTCCCCTCACGGATATCACCACCCTCCTGCCTCCGCCGGCCCGTCGCCCGTCCACGGGGATCCCAACTACTCCCTCTGCTCCCACTACAACTCCAGTTGCCCCCCCTGTGGCTGCTGTGGGTAACGACTCCGTTTCGCCAACGCGAACGGCAACTCAATTTCGCGTGTTGGTGACCCCCAAGAGCAGCGATGACTTGAACCGATTGCGGCAGCTCATCCCCGAGGCGGTGGAAACGGTTTTCAACGGGAGAACGGTGTTGCAGGCTGGCCTCTACGACAGTCGCAGCCAGGCCCAGTCGGTGTTGGATCAGCTGTTGGATGCCGGCTTTGAGGCGGTTGCCGAGATGATTTTCCGCTAGCGACCCCCCACACTGCCGGCTTGCTTCTCCATGACGGTTAGGAGGAGGTTTTGGCCCCGGTTCTTTTGGCGGGAGAATCGACCGGCAAGTGTTTGCCAAGGGCGATGACAGCTCAGACACTCTCTAGTCCAACGGATCCAGTCGGTAGCGGCTGAGCCAGTGATCCAAATGCACTTCCTCCTCGTCCAGCAGTTGGGCGTTAATCAACCCCCGTTTGAAGGCAAGACGGATGGCTCGCGCCCGCAAGCTGAAGGTGGTTCCCCACTCGTCGCTCTCAATTTGGTCGTTGCTCACCTCTAGTTTGTCGTAGAGGTTGCGCAGACGGTTGGTTACCCCTCGGCGGGACAAAAAGCGCCGTGCAGCAATGGCCTGGTCGGTGAGGCCGAGGGCAATGTCGATCAACACTTCGTACTCGGCATCGCTGAGACCGGTAATTTTGTTTTGTGAACGGGAATCGACCCCGCGCACCTCTCGGTCGATCACACATTGCTCATCCTGCACCACTGCTTGGATAGCGCTGACCAATTTTTCATCGGTGCAATTTTTCAAAAGGTAGCCATAGACGGTTTGCGGAGGCACGATCTTGTGCAGCTCCCGCACATAGACTTCATCGGCAAAATGCGACCAAAAAATGATGCGCGTGCTGGGGCACTCTGACCAAACCTGTCGTGCTACCTCGATCCCGGCCATCTCGGGCATGCGGATATCCATCAACACGAAGCTGGGGTGGTGCTGGCGGTAAAGTTCCAACGCCTCTCTACCATTCGAGGCTATATACACCGGGCCGAACTCAGGCAAATGTTGTGTTAGCAGGCTATGAACATGCTGACGGTAGAGAGCGTCATCTTCAGCAAGGAGGGTACTCACGGGCCTTTATCAGAATTACCGAATACTTTCTTTTCACTACCTAACTCTAAAGACACCCACAAGGGAAGACAAGGCACTATTGAGCAGTACTCAATGGAGCAAGGGATCCCCTCCGCCGGCTATGAGTAGCAGCTCGGAAAAAGGATTTGGCCCCGCTCTGTCCTGTGGAGGTTGCGGTTTCCCCATAGCGCTCACGCAAACGGCCAATGAACTTCTCCACCGCAGACGTCGAAAACTTTTGATAAGCAGCAGTCTATGCTGTTTCTACGGCAGAGGCCAAAAATGCCTCAATCTCAGAGCGCTGGGGCAAGCTAGGTTGGGCTCCTGCACGGGTTACGGCCAAAGCAGCGGCGGCATTGGCAAAACGCAGGGCTTCCCTCAGGGATCCCCCGGCAGCCAAACAGGCAGCTAAGGCCCCACAAAACCCATCTCCGGCAGCGGTGGTATCCACCACCTCCACGGGATGGGCGGGCCAATGGCCACTTTCTTCCCCATCTGCCCAGACCAGCCCTGCCCCTCCCAAGGTAAGGATAACGGCTGGGATCCCGTGCTTCTGGAGCTCCTGAGCGATCTTTTGGGCTTGTTCCGGCGTTTCCACAGGAGATTGGGCAAGGGCAGCCGCTTCGGTTTCGTTGAGCACCAAGTAGCGAACCCGGCGCAACAGGGATCCCGGCAATGGCACGATGGGCGCAGGGTTGAGCAAAATCGGGATCCCTTGGGCAAAGGCTTGCTCTGCTGCAGCTTGCACGGTGGGCAGGGGGATTTCCAGTTGCAGCAGGAGCAGGGCCGCTGGGGTAAAGGGAGGCAAATGCTCCGGCAGATAGCGACCATTGGCTCCAGGGCTGACCACGATTCTGTTTTGCCCGCCGGGATCCACTGTGATCAAAGCTAGGCCGCTGGGCCCCTCCAACTGCCTCAGGTGGCGGGTATCCACGCCGTTGTGCTCCAGGTTCTCTTGGAGCAGACGCCCAAACTCATCGGATCCCACCGCTCCCCACATCTCTACTTGGGCTCCCGCCCGCGCCGCTGCCACCGCTTGATTGGCTCCTTTGCCGCCAGGGTAGGTGGCGTAGTCGGATCCCAGCACCGTTTCCCCAGGGCCGGGATGATGGGGCACCTGCACCACCAAATCCATGTTCAAGCTACCCACCACTCGGATCGGGCCTGCCATCGGGCTTGTGGGGAAATCCTGTTGGAAAAGCAGAGATCCAGAGATCTTTGGTTTGGATCCCTGGGCAGCTATTGTATCAGCCGCCGGTCTTGGCCAGGGATCCCCTTGAGCGCCCTACCACGCGGCAAGGGCTGATAGCAGTCGTGGTTTTTATT
>NZ_JANSHV010000171.1:0-18360 GCF_047461775.1 Synechococcus sp. R6-5 | reverse complement strand
AAGTGCTCCGCACCGCTGACGCGAACGTCGGGATCTGGAAGCAAGGGATCCCAAAACGGCCTGCCGCACCTGCTGCTCAATGCGATGGATAATCGAGGCCGGTTGCAAGAAGTGAAACACGAAGCGAAAGTAGGGGATCAGCATCAAAAACGAAGCTGTGCCCAGCAGCAGATTCAGCCCGACGAGCAACCCTGGAGGGTGTTGCTCCGCAACGCCAACACGAACGTAAAAGCCCAGGGCTGCCGAACTCCACAAACTGACCACATTGGCCAAAATCAGGAAAAAGAAGAGGTAGAAATTGACTTTCTCGCGCAAAAACAGCTCCGTGACCTTTGGCGTGAAGCGATCCGCGCTCAACTGCACCACAATGGCCACCACCGAGAGGGTAAAGCCCAGCACCCCCGACAACACCTGAGCCAAGGTGGTTACAAATTCCTGCAAAGCTTCTGTATCCTGCGTGGATCCCGCCCGAACCAGGTTCAACCCGCTCTGGATCCAGCGGTGCCCACCCCAGGCCCAAAGCAAACCTGCCCCCACCACTGCAGCACTCCAGGGCAGAAAGCGGGGGCGACGCCCAACAAAGCCTGGATCTGTGTGTCTCTCTTTCACAATGGCCCTTCTCAGAGAGGGGGTGCCTCAATACTCGCTTAGAAGAGCTTCCACAAACTCGTAGCTGGAAAAAGGTCGCAGATCTTCTAGCCCCTCGCCGGCGCCGATAAAGCGGATGGGCAGGTTCATCTGCTGCGTAATGGCCAGGGCAATCCCCCCCTTGGCGGTGCTATCCAGCTTGGTCAGGATCACGCCGCTCAACTTGGCAGCCTCGGCAAATACCTCGGCTTGGCGCAACCCGTTTTGCCCTTGGGTGGCATCCAGCACCAGAAGGCTTTCTACTTTGGCTTCGGGAGCTTTTTTGTCAACGATGCGGCGGATCTTGGCCAGCTCGTCCATCAGGTTTTTCTTGTTTTGCAGACGGCCTGCCGTGTCCACCAGCAGCAGCTCTGTGCCCCTGGCCTTGGCGGCTGTGATGGCGTCAAAGACCACTGCTGCCGGATCGGCATTGGGAGAGGGATTGGCGATTACCTCTACCCCTGCTCGCTCTGCCCAAACCTTGAGCTGCTCCACAGCAGCAGCCCGGAAAGTATCAGCAGCAGCAATCAGACAGCGGTATCCAGACTTGCGGGCGACATGGGCAATTTTGCCAATGGTGGTGGTTTTGCCCGCCCCATTCACCCCGACAATCAGCCAAATGTTGAGCGTGTCCCGTTGTGGGGCAAAGGTGGGATTCCCCACCGTCAACATCTGCCGCATCTGCTGCTTGAGGTATTTGACGGCCTCCTCTGGGGGCACCACCTCCTCTCGCATGCGCTTTTGTAGGGCTTGGATGATCTGCTCGGTGGCGTCGATCCCCACATCGGCCTGCAGCAACAGGGCCTCAATTTCTTCCACAGCCTTCTGATCCAGAGGGCCGCGGCCTACCAGGGCTTTCAACTGGTTGATCAGGTTAAGGCGGGTTTTGCCCAAGCCTCGCCGCAGCTTTTGCAGCCAGGAGATTTCCTCAACGGAAATCTCTTCCGGTTTGCGCCCTTGAGCCGCCAGGATCTCGGCTGACCAGCGGAAGCCCTCATCGAAGACCAGCTCTTCCGGCCCCGTCTCTGGAGAGGGAGCAACGGCTGGAGTCACCGGCTCGGGTTTGGGCTCATCCACGGCGCTGGCTTGCAGGGCTTGGAGACGCTCAGCAGCACGGGGAGCCAGATCAAAAAACGAGGGAGCTGCCGCCGGCTGCACAGGGGGCGATTCTGGAGATGCTGGTTCTTGTGTTGGAGTGGAGGACTGGACGGGTTCACGGGGTTCTGCTTGGGCAAGTGGGCCGGAGTCCTCAGTCGAGGCCGGTGGCTGCAGCTGGACGGATTCTGCTCGCGCAGGCGGGGCGGACTCCTCGGTTGCCGGTGGGGCTTGGGCAGCAGCACGGGCCTTCAGGTTGGCATAGGCGGCTTTGGCGAAGGCCAAATAGTCTTCCGGGGAGATCTCCGCCGGTTCTGTGGCTGGCGCGGGGGCTGGTGGCGAAGACTCCGCTTCACCAGGAGAGTCGGTAGAGTCGGTAGAGTCGGTATAGCGGCGGCGAAACCAATCGAAGGCCATAATCCCATCTCCAGCCTGGCTGATCTTTATCCAGTTTGACAGAGCAGCTCTCCTGCTAGAGCGCAGCCCTGGGGAGCTCATCCCTGCTCAATGGGGATCCCCGTTAGCGGGACGAGGTCCTTTCCAACCCTTCCACCCGCACAAACCCAATCACCTGCAACTGGTCAGGCTCTATCTCTAGGCTGAGCACCCGCATCAGGATCCCGCTCTCTTCCAGCTCTTGCAGGTCAAACACCTCATTGAGCCCGCCCAAAAACGCTGCTGAGATCTCATCAGGAACCCGTACAGAACCGATCACAAACTCCGGATTCTCCAGCTTTAGGCTGCGCCCTTCTTCCACGCGGATCCCGGTGTTAAACACCACCTCCACCGCTCGCGTTAGCGGGACGGAGTCCTTTTGCTCAGTACCGCCGTCTTTCTCCACCAAGAGGGCAGAGAGCTGAATGCGGCTGGGATCCGAAAACTCGACGCGGGGCTGACGCAGATCAAAACGGCGAGCTTCCCTTCCAGCTCCCCCAAAGGGCAGATCGGCGCGGATATCCTGAAACTGGCGGAGCACCTCTGGCTTGTTGAGGGCAGCATTCAAGTCCTCTTCCCGCACCAACACCCGTACCGCCGCTTGCAGAGGTCGCGCCAGGCGCAAGGGAGCCCCCTGGAAAAAAGAGGGGTCAATTGCCACCGGATCAGTTTCCAGCTCCAGAAGCTCGATGCGGGGAAAGGGCGCTCGATAGAGCCCGCGACCGGCAATCAGCAGGCGATCCGCTTGGCCATTCAGCAGTCGGTAATTGGGCTGGCTTTGAATACGCACCTCCAAAACCTCTGCCCGATCCAACTGATCCAGCAAAAGCTGCCGCGCCGTCTGATCCGCCAGATAGCCCGCTCCTCCTCCCAAGCTCGCCAACAGCCCCAAGAGAACCGCCAGGATCTCCATGCTCACTGCCCTGCTGTGCCCTAACCTAGGTTAGCAAGGGGATCCCTGGCCCCCCTTGGGGATCTGGGCTAGCGCAGCACCTTGAGAGGGCTGGCCTCAATGGGTCGGTTGCCCATAAAGGTTTTGGCAATTTTCAGGCCATCGGCCATTATCGGCCGATTGAGCGCGGGGTCATGGATGAATTTGGCGCCAGAGGCAACCGTTGGGCGTCCCTCCCCCCAAGTGTCCACGACTTTGAGAGTTGCAGCAGCAACTGGACGTCCGTCGGCATAGTAATCCACCACTTTCAGGGTTGAAGCCCCAACCGGACGGTGGTCAATCTCAATTTCGCTGAACTTGACAGGGCTGGGAAACACGGGCGGGCCGGATTTCTCCCCCAGCAGTACCGGCATCTGAGCAGCCGCAGAGGCCCCATCAGCAGGCAGGGGAGCCAGGTTTAGAGCGTTACCCGTTTGCGTTAGCGGGAGGGCGTCCTTTCCCATAGAAGAAGCCTCTTGCTCTGGAAGCGTGCCGGAATGACCATTTGGAACGGCCATAAGAAACTCCTGAGTTGGTAGAGATAATGAACAAAACAGGACGGGAAAGGGCAGGAAGCTAGATCCCGGTGGAGCGCTGCGGAAGAGGCATACCGTTGGCAAGGCTAAAGGTCGGCCTCCCCCAGTTCAAATGGGCCCAAATCTAAAGATATTCTAAACCAACTCTTCACTTCAGCCACTCCCTGGCAAAACCCAAAACGGACGGTACACTAAAGCTGGAGTGAGCTAGCAAGGTCTATGGCAGGGATCCCCTATTCCTATTGGCGCTGGGCAAGGTGGCCGGCACCGGCTCTGTGGGCGTTGCTGCTTTGGTTTGCTCCTGCAGCTCGAGCTTCTACCCTGGACGCGCCCCCATTTGACCTGAATATCGATCTGGCGGCCTAAGCTCACCTCTTGGGCATCGTTCAACTGGCTCACCTGCAGCCACTGAAGGCCATGAATCAGCAAACGGCCCAGATCTTGGGCATGGGCAGGGGATCCCATCCCAGATGCCGCAAGAATGCTGAGTAGGGCAATGGCGACCGGTCTCACCGCGCGAGAACTCCACCCCTTGGAGAGGAGAGGATCCTGTCCTGCTGGCGCGAGCAGCCTGAGGGTGTGGCGAGGTTTCAACATCAGGAATTGGCTCCATCAAGTACCCTCAAGTTAGCGATCCCGAAGCAAGATTGTCCTGCCACCCAAGCGAAACCGCTTTGCTATCAAGGGCAACCGCCGAGAGAGTTTCCCCTGGCTTGGGGGAATGGAATAGGATAGGGCTCTATATTCAGGCAGACGTTTAAGGGCGGTCATGACGGGATCCCCTACATGGAACCCTGAAATCTCCCCATCTCCAGACTCCTGGGCCACGGGCAGCGTTTACTTTCGGTCGGATGCCCAGGGGATCCATCTGCACTTGCCCAGCACCTTGCCTTGGGAGGAGCTTTGGGAAAACCTGGTTTGGCAGTTGCGCAGCCGCAAACCCTACTGGGCCGGAGTCGCTCCCCTCACCCTCTGGAGCCAGCAGCGAGAGCTGGACATGCCCACCCTACAACTTCTTGCTGCCCTATTGTCTCAGCATGGACTGCAACTGTGGCGCGTTCAAACTCGATCCCGCTCGACAGCGATTGCAGCAGCGACGTTGGGGTATTCTGTGGAGCAATCTTCCCTTTTGGAGGCAGTTCCCCTTGCTCCCCCAGACACCACACCTCTGTACCTACGTTCGACGGTGCGCTCTGGCATGTCCGTGCGTCACAGGGGCTCGGTATTCCTGTTGGGGGATCTCAACCCCGGCGGCGAGATCATTGCTGGAGGAGATATTTGGGTTTGGGGACGCTTGCGGGGCCTGGTTCACGCGGGGGCCGACGGCGACAAGGGAGCTGTAATTTTGGCTTTGCAGTTGGAGCCCACTCAGTTGCGCATTGCCGATCAAGTGGCCCGTCCGCCAGAAGGTGGATCCCTGCCCAACACCCCTGAAGTGGTTTACCTGCAGGAGGATGTCATCTGCGTCGCCAGCCTTCAGGATTTTTTGCGGAGAGGAGTATGAGCCGAGTCATTGTCATAACCTCTGGTAAAGGTGGAGTCGGCAAAACCACCGTGACGGCCAACCTGGGCACTGCCTTGGCGCGCTTGGGTCGCTCGGTGGTGGTGGTGGATGCAGACTTTGGCCTGCGCAACCTGGATTTGCTGCTGGGGCTGGAGAATCGGGTGGTGTACACGGCCCTAGAGGTGATTGCCGGGGAGTGCCGCCTCGAGCAGGCTTTGGTGAAAGACAAGCGCACCCCCCATCTCTCGCTGTTGCCGGCAGCCCAAACCCGCAACAAAACGGCGGTGCATCCGGATCAGATGCGCCAGTTGATCGAGAAGCTGGCCAGCAGCCATGACTATGTGCTGATCGATTGTCCTGCTGGGATCGAACAAGGGTTTCGCAATGCCATTGCCGGGGCCAACGAGGCCATCATCATCACCACCCCAGAAGTGGCAGCGGTGCGGGATGCAGATCGCGTGGTGGGCTTGTTGGAAGCCGCCCAGATTTCATCGACTCAGCTGATTGTCAACCGCCTGCGCCCGGACATGGTGGCAGCCGGCCAGATGATGTCGGTGGAAGATGTGGTGGAGGTGCTGGCCATCCCGTTGGTGGGTATTATTCCAGAAGACCGCGAGGTGATCGTCTCCACCAACAAAGGGGAGCCCCTGGTTCTCTCCGCCAATCCAACTCTGGCTGCTCAGGCCATCCAGCGCATTGCCCGACGGCTGGAAGGGGAAACAGTGGACTTCCCCAAGATGGCCAGTTTGGGCGAGTCCTTTTGGGAGAGGGCCAAACGGTTTTTAAACCAAAAGGTGCTCTGACGACTGTTCCATCTCTAATTCATCCAGGTTGCAATGGCAATTTTGACCTGTTTACAACTGAGTAACAAAGCCAACAAAACCTATGCTCCTCGATTTTTTGGATCAGCTTTTTTCTCGGCACTCCGGCAACAGCCGCCAGCAAGCCAAGCAACGGTTGAAGCTGATCTTGGCCCATGACCGCGCTGATCTCACCCCAGCGGCACTGGAATCGATGCGCCTAGAGATTTTGGGGGTGGTGTCGCGCTATGTGGAGCTGGATTCAGAGGGGATGCAGTTTCATTTGGCTACGGAAGGGGGAACGACTGCTCTCATTGCCAATCTGCCCATCCGTCGCGTTAAGCCCTTAGAGACCGGTCTCAGCCGCTCAGAAGGCGAGAAAGCCTAGAAGGGGAGATTTCTGGCAGCATGTTAATTGGCCTTCATTCCAACAGGGCTCCCAATGCCAGAGTGGTCGTCAAGCTCGCTCTGTGATAGGTTGAGGTAAGTCGTGTGTACTGTAGAAAGAGTGGAGCTGGGTGTAGCTTTTGCAACTTTATGGAGCCAGCACACAGAGGTTAACTAAATGTTAACTCTGCATGTTCGAGCTCATGAACTGCTGACGTGATGGGCAGAGCCACCTTGACGATTGGAGACTTTCCAGCAGTCTGTATTGGCGTTAGCGTTGCGGAGTAATAACGACGTTAACGATGGAAACAATGAGAGGGTTGGTGTTCAGTAGCTGGAAAGGTAAGGGCTCCGTCCCGCTATTGCGTTCGGTTAAGCCTCAATATGCAAGATTCATTTGAGCTGACGATCCTGTTTACGCTAGCCCTGGTGGCTGGGATCTCTGCTCAGGTGCTGGCCAATTTTGTCAAAGTGCCCAGCATTGTATTCCTGCTGCTGTTTGGCCTGTTGCTGGGGCCAGATGGTTTGGGCTGGGTTCATCCCCAAGTCATGGGATCCGGGCTGGAAGCGCTGGTGTCGTTGGCGGTGGCTCTGATCTTGTTTGAGGGGGGACTGAACCTGCGGCTGCAACGTCTCAATCAGGTATCCGATAGCCTGCGCAATTTGGTTTTGTTGGGATCCCTGCTGACCCTGGTGGGGGGAGCGGCAGCAGCTCACTATCTGGGAGAGTTTCCCTGGCGGCTGGCCTTTTTATTTGGATCCCTGGTGGTGGTAACAGGGCCGACGGTGATCAACCCCATCTTGAAGCGGGTACGGGTCGATCCGGCAGTCAGCACGCTCCTGGAGGGAGAAGGGGTGCTCATCGATCCCATCGGGGCCATTTTGGCGGTGGTGGTGCTGCAGGTGGTGCTCTCCGGCCATCCCAGTTTTCTCATGGCCTTGGAACAGTTGTCCAGCCGTCTGGCCATCGGGTCGGCGGTGGGAGCGCTGGGGGGCTGGCTGATGGGATCCTTCCTGCTTTGGTCGCGGCAGTTTTTAACCGAGGAGCTGCGCAACTCGGTGGTGCTGGCGGGGGCCCTGGGGGTGTTTGCCTTGGCCCAGTCGCTGCGATCGGAGGCGGGGCTGATGGCGGTGGTGATGGCGGGCCTGGTGGTGCGGCAGAAGGCGGCCATTGCCGAGCGGGGTGTGCGGCAGTTTCACGGCCAGTTGGTGGTGTTGGCCATCTCTGTGATCTTTATCCTGCTGACTGCCACGCTCTCCCTCAAGGCGGTGTTTGCCCTGGGCTGGGGATCCCTGGCCACAGTGCTGTGTTTGATGCTGGTCATCCGTCCCTTGAGTGTGTGGCTGTGTACCTGGCGCAGCGACCTGAATTGGCGGCAGAAGCTGTTTGTGGCTTGGCTGGCTCCTCGGGGCATTGTGGCGGCTTCGGTGGCCTCCTTGTTTGCCATTCTGCTGACAGAACGGGGCATTACTGGGGGGGATGCCCTCAAGGCGCTGGTGTTTTTGACCATCTCGGTGACGGTGACGGTACAGGGGCTGACCGCGGCTTGGGTGGCCCGTTGGCTGGGTCTGGATCAGGGCAGTTCCACCATAATCATCGGCGATCATCCCCTCACCAACCAATTGGCCCAGTTGATGCGCTCGCTCAACCAGACGGTCGAGGTGATCCCGTTGGTTTCTGGGTCTTCCAAAAATGGGCACGGCAGCTACAAAGCTCCCCACCCAACAGACGGTAAGGACTCCATCCCGCCATCCCGTAAGTCCTCCACATCCCTGTCAGGAACGCCGAAGCGTCGTCCAGCAGATGGCTTGCCCCCACAACTTCATTCCTCTGACGGCAACGGCACCCACAAGTCTGCCCCAAGCCAGGAAGTCGGCAAGCCAGAAGCCATCCCCGGATCCCTGCAGGAAGCTGTACTGAACGAGTCTGCTTTGTTGAAGGCCGATATCGACCATGCGGAAACTCTGTTGATCCTGACTCTGGATCCGCAGGTGAACTGGGCCATTGCCGAGTTGATGGTGAAACTCTCGGTTTCGGCCACCATCTGGACGGTGTTGCTGCCGGATATGCCCATCTCAGAAGGGATCCGCACCTTGCAGCCTTCCTTCCCCCAACTGCAGCGCTGGGCCGGCTATCTGGAGGCCAACCGGGCTGAGCTGCGCTCGATCACCCTACCCACGTTGGCAGACCTGGGCCTGCCTCTCCCTTTATCGCTACGTGACGCTTCTGCGAATGCGGCCTCAACCCTGCCGGAGGCAGTGCGGAGCAATAGAGCTGATGTCTTGACGGCTCAAGAGTCGTTCCCGACAGCGGTGCGGAGCGCTTTTTCAGCACCAGCGCTGCCCAATCCCTTCCTGGCCCAGATGGGACTGGAGGATCCCACCCTTGAACGGCTGCGGGATCAGTTTGCCTATCGAATCAAAGCCGATCTATGCCTGCCCTTGTTGTTGGTGCGCCCGCAGCGGCTGAGGAGCGGCTCATCTCGACCGGGTCGGCTCTTCTACCTGCCTGAGCCAGACATTTGGCGACGCGGGGATCGCATCTACTACCTGGAGCGCGTTTCCAGCCCTGTGGATGCCGGTGCTCTCTCCGCCAAAGAGTCTGATTCCCAAGAATGGGATCCGTCGGCAGCCGTTCGCGTTCGCGACAGCGGTGCGGAGCACAACAGTGGGATAGAGTCTTTGGTGCTGCCCCAGTATGTTGAGGGCGTCAAGCTCCACTTTGATCTCTAGCCAGCCAGCGGCCACTGGGGATGAGCGAGCACCCTTGCACCTGCTCAGGCCGACCCAGATAAACCCAGGCAAAGGTGCCGCTATCCAACTGCACCCACTGCCGTTCGTACACCCGCGGGTGGTCTTCCAGCTCGTCCAATCGGGGCAATAGACTCAAGGGGATGCGGTAGCACTCGCCGTAGAGCCGGTTTCGGCCACGAACTGCCATCGGGTAGGGGCCGAGACTGTAAAGATCAATGTGGTTGAGGCTGTCTGTCCCCAAAAATTCTGCCCCCTGCAGCAAGCTGTGGTATTGGCCGCCCCGCAGCAGGGATCCGTAGACAAAAACCACTGTGGTCGGTTGCATAGCGTTGCGGAGTAATACAGCTGCTTCACAGTGCCTTGAAAATTAGGGAGATTGCGTCCATTTTTGGCCAATGCGCGGCTCCGACCCGGCCAGTAGGCGCTCGATGTTGCGCCGATGAGCACCGATCACATACACCCCGCCCGCCAACGCAAACAACAAATAGGGCAAAGGTTGAGCTGTTGCCCACATCACCACCGGAGCCGCCACTGCCGCCAGCAGGGAGCTGAAGGAAACGATGCGGGTGAGGGCGAGCCCCAGCAGCCAGACGCCGAAAGTTGTCAGGGCTACTGGCCAAGCCATAGCCAACAAGATCCCCAGGCTGGTGGCCACCGATTTGCCCCCCCTGAAGCCCAGCCAGCAGGAACGGCTATGGCCGATCACTGCGAACAATGCCGCCAAAACCACCCACCACGCGGATCCCAAGGCCGATCCCAGAGCCACTGCTGCTGCCCCCTTGGCAGCATCCACCAGCAACACCAGCAGGGCGGGCCCCTTGCCCAACGTCCGCAACACATTGGTTGCTCCGGTAGAGCCGGATCCCTGTTGGCGAATATCGATGCCTCCCCACCAACGACCTACCCAGTAGCCGGTCGGGATGGATCCCAGGAGATAGCCCCCCAGCGCAGCGAGAAGAGCGGTAAGGAATGCAGGCATGGCAGGATCTTGAGCGCTCCTCCCTCACTTTGCCACAGGGTCTGAGCTGCAGCCGGGATCTTGCCCCGTCCAGGAGCTTTTGGCTGTTTGCGGCCTCGTCTGCAGCACCGTCACGGTTTCCCTTAGCACCGTCGCGTCAACGTTGTGGAGCAACATAGGGCGCTGCAGACATAGCAACAACCCCGGCAGAGGCGGGACGGAGTTCTTTCTCTAAATATCGCTCTAGATATCGAGGGCTGTCAGATCCAAATGGGCACTGTGGGCCTCAATAAACTCCCGTCGGGGGCCAACGGCATCTCCCATCAAGATGGTGAAAATGCGATCCGCCTCCACCGCATCTTCGATGGTGATTTGTTTGAGGGTGCGCGTTGCCGGGTTCATGGTGGTCTCCCAGAGTTGTTCGGGCATCATTTCCCCCAGACCCTTGAACCGTTGGATGGTGTACTTGGTGTTGGCAGGCAGCCCCCGCAGGATTTGGTCTTTCTCGGCGTCGCTGTAGCAGTAGCGAACATTGTTGCGACCCCACTCGATTTTGTAGAGCGGCGGACAGGCGATATAGACATAGCCCTGTTCCAGAAGCGCCTTTTGATAGCGGTAGAAAAAGGTCAGCAACAGGGTGCGAATGTGGCTACCGTCCACATCGGCATCGGTCATGAGGATGATGCGGTGGTAGCGCAGTTGGCTGGGATCAAATTCATCGCCTTTAACTCCCAAACCCAGCGCTGTGATCATCGCCTGAATTTCGGCGTTTTTGTAGATCTTGGCGGGATCTGCCTTTTCAATGTTGAGAATCTTGCCGCGCAGGGGCAACACCGCCTGAAACTGCCGATCCCGACCTTGTTTGGCGCTGCCCCCTGCAGAGTCGCCTTCCACCAAATACACCTCAGACTCCGCCGGGTCGCGGCAACTGCAATCGGCCAACTTCCCCGGCAGCGTGGAAGATTCCAGGGCAGATTTGCGCCGCACCAATTCTCTGGCCCGCCGGGCTGCCTCGGCAGCATTGAAGGACTGGATGGCCTTATCGACGATCCCCCTGGCCACGTTGGGGTTGAATTCCAAGTACTCCGTGAGCGCCTCGGAGACGAGGGTTTGCACAATGCCCCGCACCTCGGTGTTGCCCAACTTGGTTTTGGTTTGCCCCTCAAACTCGGGGTTGGGTACCTTGACCGAGACGATGGCTGTCAACCCCTCGCGCACATTTTCCCCAGCCAGGTTGCTGTCGGAATCTTTCAGCTTGTTGAGCTTGCGGGCTTGGCTGTTGAGGGTGAGGGTGAGAGAGGTTTTCAGGCCCTCTAGGTGGGTGCCTCCTTCGTTGGTGCGGATGTTGTTGGCAAAGCCAATCAAAGTGTCGGTGTACACATCCGAGCACCACTGCAGGGCCACTTCCACCTCCACCCCATCCCGCTCCCCTCGGATGTAGATGATGTCGGAGTGGATGGGCGTTTTTTCGTGGTTGATGAAGGCCACATATTCCTTGATGCCGCCTGCATATTGATAGGTTTCGCAGTGGGGCGGATCCCGCCGCAGATCGCTAAAGGTAATTTTCAAGCCGGCATTGAGGTAGGCCAACTCGCGAAAGCGGGCCGCCAATACGGCATAGTCAAACTCTCGCTCGGGAAAGATCAGCCCATCCGGCTTGAAGCGCACCTCTGTACCCCGCCGGTTGGATCCCTTGGGTTGGGGTTCAGATTTCAGGGATCCCACCACCGCCCCGCGCTCGAAACGTTGAAAGTAAACCTTGCCCTCTCGCCAAACCGTCACCTCCACCCATTCGGAGAGGGCATTCACCACCGACACGCCCACCCCGTGCAGCCCACCGGAGACTTTGTAGCCGCCACCGCCAAACTTGCCCCCCGCGTGCAGCACCGTCAGCACCGTAACCAGAGCCGACTGCCCGGTTTTGGGGTGGATGTCCACCGGAATGCCGCGGCCATTGTCCAAAACGGATACCGAGCCGTCGGGATGCAGGCTGATCTGAATATCATTGCAATAGCCGGCCAGGGCCTCATCCACAGAGTTGTCCACCACCTCGTACACCAAATGGTGCAACCCCTTCGGCCCGGTGGAGCCAATATACATGCCAGGCCGCTTGCGCACAGCCTCCAAGCCTTCCAAAACTTGGATCTGCTCTGCACCGTAGTTTTCCGTCATTCCCAACTCCAATTCCGAAGAAGGCTCCCGGCCAAGATCAACAGAAACCCAGAAAAATTGACCTTAAAGGCCGAGGATGAGCTTAGCATCAAAAAACTGCCCCTATAATAGCACAAAAGGCTAGAACGGCCACACAGGCGCTTCTGAGGGCCAAGTTCAGGATGGGATGCAGGTACGGAAGTCAGGCCGTCTTGTCGAACTCTAACCCAGAAAGCTCTCCACCAGCCCCGGCGGCGGCTGCACGTGAAGCGCGCCTTTTTCCAAATCCACGACAGGCACCAGGGCTTTCACAAAGGGGATCAACACCTGCCGGTGATCAGGGGTTGTTATCTCCAGCACATCCTGGCCGGCTGCCAAAATCCCCGAAACCTGTCCCAGCAGCTCCCCTTGGTGATAGACGGCCAAGCCGATGAGATCGCGGTAGTGGTACTCTTCCGGCTGCAAGGGCAAGCGGTGGGAAGCCGGTACCAGCAGCCTAGCCCCCACCCAGGTCTCAGCCACCGTTCGATCGGGGATCCCTTCCAGTTGCACCAAATAAAGACCCTTAGCCGGGAAAAACTGCCCCTCAATCAGGGAATGCAGCAGGGGCTCGGGATCCGTATCCCGCTGCAGCCAGCGCGGTCCGGGCTCTGTGAGGCGTTCTGGGAAATCCGACCAGCACCTAACCCGCAGCCAGCCCCGCAAGCCGTGGGCCGCCACCACCTGTCCCACCAGCAGCCAAGCCGGATCCTGGGCCATCATGGTCAGTCAACTCAGTCGAGCCGGGGAAAGTCCACTTCGGTTGGGAAAGCGGTCGGGGTGCGCAGCTTCTGAGAGGCCGCCGCGCGAGATCCTTCCCCACCCTTGGCCACGTCCACCATGGAGAGCAGCCCTTGCAGGGTGCCAGGGATCGAATTGGGATCCATGAAGATTACCTTGGCGCTGGGACTGCTGCCTACCTTGAAGCCCATGTCGATATAGTTTTGCGCCATCAGGTATTGCAACGCATTGGCTGCCTCTGGATTCTCTTGCAAAGTGGCGGCGATGGTCTTGATGGCTTCAGCCGTGCCCTCAGCCAACAGCAGCCGCTCCCGTTTCTCCGCTTCTGCCCGCAATAGCTGCGCCTTGGCGGCCCCAGCCGCTTGGTTGATGCTGGCCTGCTGCTCCCCTTCTGATTTCAGAATGGCGGCCCGCTTCTCCCGCTCGGCAGCCATCTGCTTTTCCATCGAGTCTTGCACAGTCTTAGAGGGTTGAATGTCCCTGACTTCCACGCGCGTGATCTTGATCCCCCAGGGATCTGTGGCCTCGTCCAGCTCTGTCAAAAGGCGGGCGTTGATCTCGGCGCGGGAGGAAAAGGTTTGATCCAAATCCATGCGGCCAATCTCTGCCCGCAGAGCCGTCAGCACCAGGTTAACCAAAGCCCGCTGCACGTCCTCCACCGCATAGCGGGCCTTGATCATGTCGGTGATGCGCCAGTAGACCACCGCATCGGCCATCAAAGAGACGTTGTCGCTGGTGATGCACTGCTGAGGAGGCACGTCCAACACCTTCTCGCGGATGGTTTCCTGGAACACAATCCTATCGATAGGGGGAAGAATAAAGTGCAATCCTGGGGTCAGCTTGCGATGAAACCTGCCCAAACGCTCCACCAATGCCTCATACCCCTGGCTGATGATTTTGACCGAGTTGAACAGGTAGCCGACAAAGATCAGGGCAATGGCCGCTAAGATACCTGGCATAGGGCTTTTCTCCTAAGGGGGAGTTCAGTCCCCATTCTAGACGGTTGCTGGGACTGCTCCCTTCACTTGGATCACGCCTCAACAGAAATGTGGTGGACTCAGCAGGATAAGCAGTCCTCGGAACATATAGAGTTTCTTAAGATTTTTCAGGCCGCAGCCAACGACCTGAGATCACCCGGCAAAAAGCTCGTGAGGGGATCCCGTCTATGAAACTGAGCAGCAGGAATCTAGAGGTTGGTTTGGGCAAAATCTATGACGTGATTGTGGCCGGAGGAGGAGCAGGGGGGTTGTCGGCGGCAATCTATCTGGCTCGTTATGGATTGAGTTGCCTGGTGGTGGAGAAGGGCAGAGGCCGCTCTTTTTGGATGCAGGATTTGCGCAATTATCTGGGATTGCCTCCGACCACTCCCGGACGAGAGCTGTTGCGACAGGGAACAGAGCACGCCCTCAGTTTAGGGGTAGATTACCTGCGCGGTTTTGTGGAAGATGCCACCGATGAGGGAGACCTCTTTGCGGTCAAAGTCAAGGTGGGAAAAGTTAACAGCCTCTACCCCATTTTTCGGAGCAAATATCTGATTGCAGCAACCGGCATTATGGACGAGCTGCCTCGGTTGTCGGATATGCAGAATGTTTACGACTACGCCGGCTATTCACTGCATGTCTGTATGATCTGCGACGGCTATGAAATGCGGGATCAAAAGTCAGTGTTGATCGTCAATTCGGAAGATCGGATCAATACAGCTTTTGTCCTCAACTGGTTTACACCCTATATCTCGGTGTTGACCCACGGCCTCTGCTCGGTCGGCCCCGACATGCGCAAAAAACTGGCGGATCATGGCTACCCCCTCTACGAATCTCCTATTCGCCGCTTTCTTGGAGAAAACCATCAATTGCAGGGTGTGGAGTTGGAAGATGGCACTTACATCGAAGCAACTACCGGCTTGGTGGCGATGGGCGCCAGATACCACAATGCCTATTTGAAAGGGATCCCCGGCTTGAAATGGCAAGGGGAAAACCTGTTGACCGACGAGTGGTGTCGCACTGCCCATCCGCGGCTGTTTGCGCTGGGCGATTTGAAGCAGGGCCTGAACCAAGTGTCGATTGCGGTTGCCGATGGTACCTTAGCTGCCACAGCCATTTGGCGGGACATCCGACGGGCCTCGCCTGCACGTAAATGGGAAGAGCGGCTGCTCTCGCCACCCAGAAGCCCAGCAGGGCCTTCCGGTTAAATTGATGGGCTCTATCGAGCTCAGGTAGCTTCTGTCCTATAAAATTGGTTGCGAAGGCTTAAGCCATTCCTATGCACTCTCTGAAAGCGTTGATATGTTGCCTGGTTTTCCTACTGGTTGGACTGATCTACTACTGCACGGTAGGGGCCCAGCCTCTTTTTGAGCTGAACCTGACGGCCACCTCGGAATACAACCTCATTCTCCCCATTGAAAGCATTCGGGTGGTGCGCGGCGCCAATCCCCAAGATTTGCTCATTTATCTATCAGCTCCTTCTGCAGCCTGGATCCATCAAGAAGAGGTGAACGGGCACTATTTGATTGACATCCCCTACGGAGTCATTACCCGTACAACAACCGTCGAGGTCGCTTCGGATCTGCCCTATCGACTGAGCTGGGGCAACCAAAATGAGCAGACGGGGCGTTTACTGATTACCCCTGCTCCCGCTCATGTGCAGGTGTTTCTGCAGCATGGCTGGATCCCGGATCCCGACTTTCTCGATCCGGCAGAAAATACTCAACCTTTGCAACTGCCCTTGGAAGAAATGCTGGGGCCTTTACTGGAAGTGCCACCTCGTTCTGCCTTTCTGACCATTGATGATGGCCCCTGGCCTCAGTCTACCCCCCGACTTTTACAGGTTTTGGATGATCTTCAGATCCCGGCCACTTTCTTTGTTATTGGCACCCACGTTTCCCGATTTCCAGAATTGGCTCAATTGATCCAGGCCCATCACCACACCCTAGCCAATCACACTTTTACCCACGATTATCAACGTCTCTACGGAAGCAACGAGCTGTTTTATGCTGAGGTGGATCAGACAACCCAACTGCTCAAAACGCTGAACTTGGATCCCCAACTGGTTGTTCGCCCACCGGGAGGTTTTCGCCTAGACTCTGCTTTGCGCCATTCTCTAGAGCAGGCAGGGTATCGCGTTCTTTACTGGAACATGAGCGCAGAAGATGCCTACGCCGGCCAAAGTGCAGCCCAACTTTTGGAGCGCATTCGAGCCCAGTTGCCGGCGATCCAAGCTTCCGAGCGGCCCCTGGTTTTGCTGCTGCACGATCGCTGGCCCCACACTGCAGAGGCCCTGCCGGATATCGTCGCCGCCATTGAAGGGGCGGGCTATCGCTTTTTGCCCTGGCCGGCCATCAGGGATCCCGTTTGAAGGGCTGGCAACAGGTTTTCTGGCTTGAGGACTCCGACCCGCCTTTGCCGGCTGGGGATGTTCAAAGAAGGGCTGCATCTCGCTCAGCTCAGCAGCGTTGCCCAGAGATAACGGAGGCCTGTGCCTTGACAAGCTTTTCCCCAAGTAGCACATTGAAAGTTTACAGGACTTGGCTGCGGGCCGAGGAAGATGAGCGAGAGGACATTATTCGATAAGGTGTGGGATGCCCATACGGTGCGGATTTTGCCCTCTGGGCAGACGCAGTTGTTCATCGGCCTGCACCTAATTCACGAGGTGACCAGTCCGCAGGCTTTTGCCATGCTGCGGGAGCGTCATCTGCCGGTTCTGTTTCCCGAGCGGACGGTGGCCACCGTGGATCACATCATTCCCACCGACAACCGGGCACGGCCTTTTGCGGATCCCTTGGCAGAGGAGATGATCCAGGAATTGGAGCGCAATTGCCGGCAATACGGCATCCGCTTCTACAACAGCGGCTCCGGTCGGCAGGGGATCGTGCATGTGATTGCCCCGGAGCAGGGGTTAACTCTGCCGGGGATGACCATTGCCTGTGGGGACAGCCACACCTCTACCCACGGGGCCTTTGGGGCCATTGCTTTTGGGATCGGCACCAGCCAGGTGCGAGACGTATTGGCCACCCAAACTTTGGCTTTGTCCAAGCTCAAGGTGCGCCGCATTGAGATCCACGGCAAGTTGGGGCCGGGAGTTTACGCTAAGGATGTAATTCTGCACATCATCCGCAAGCTGGGGGTCAAAGGCGGGGTGGGCTACGCCTACGAGTATGGGGGCAGCGCCATTGAAGCCATGAGCATGGAAGAGCGCATGACCCTCTGCAACATGTCCATCGAGGGAGGGGCCCGCTGCGGCTACGTCAACCCCGATGGGGTGACCTTTGAGTATTTGCGGGGGCGAGAGTTTGCCCCCCAGGGATCCGATTGGGAAGAGGCGGTAGCCTGGTGGAGAAGCCTGGCCAGCGATGGCGATGCCCGCTACGACGATGTGGTGGTCTTCCAAGCCGCAGATATTGCGCCGACGGTTACTTGGGGGATCACCCCCGGCCAAGGTATTGGGGTGGATGAGCGGATCCCTGCCCCCGAGGATCTGCCGGAAAGCGAGCGGGAACTGGCCAAAGAGGCCTATGCCTACATGGACTTGCAGCCGGGGGATCCCATTGTAGGGACACCAGTGGATGTCTGCTTCATCGGCAGTTGCACCAATGGCCGCTTGAGCGACCTGCGGGAGGCAGCCAAGATTGCTAAGGGGCGACGGGTGGCCCCAGGGGTGAAGGCGTTTGTGGTGCCCGGCTCAGAACGGGTAAAGCAGGAGGCAGAACAGGAGGGCTTGCGGGAGATCTTCGAGGCGGCAGGGTTTGAGTGGCGGGATCCCGGTTGCTCCATGTGTTTGGCGATGAACCCGGATCGGCTGGTGGGGCGCCAGATCAGCGCCTCTTCTTCCAACCGCAACTTCAAGGGCCGCCAGGGATCCCCCAGCGGGCGCACTCTGCTCATGAGCCCGGCCATGGTGGCAGCAGCGGCAGTCAGCGGCAAGGTGGTGGATGTGCGGACACTGCTTTAACCAACCGTCTCTCAGGCATAGCGGGGACTGGATTTGAACCAGTGACCTTCGGGTTATGAGCCCGACGAGCTACCAGGCTGCTCTACCCCGCGGCGCTTTTCCAGCCTAGCTTGTTCTCGGGCCAACCGGCAAGCCTACGCCTAAGTTTCGCCCTTTTGTGTGGGTATTGTCTTCGGGGATCCCCGTCGCACCTGGATGAGCTGGGCGGTGATGCTGATGGCAATCTCGGCGGGGGTTTCGGCGTGGATCTCCAGGCCAATGGGGGCAAAGAGCCGACTGAAGGCGGTCTCCGGGATCCCTTCCTGGGCCAGGGTTCGCAGTACGGTTTGTACCCGCTTGCGGCTGCCGATCATCCCCAGGTAGTGGGGGGTCAGGCCGGAGTGGTAGATGGCCCGCAGGATTTGGCAATCGAGGCTGTAGCTGCGGGTCACAAGAGCATGACTCTAGTCAATAATAAG